>CATLGN010000296.1 GCA_949935685.1 uncultured Lachnospiraceae bacterium
TCTGCAAATATTTTTCGCCGTATTCCTTTACTTACATCCCCGGAACGTTATTTGCTGTGCTCCTTGTCATATGCGACAAAGGCATCGACCTTAGGCTGTGAAGCGCAGCCAGGTACAAATTCATTGGTCAGGAATGCGTCGACGAGTTTTTCCCGTACTTTGCCTCCGGTTGTAAATGCGCCCATGCATGCGATATTGGCATCGTTGCTGAGGCGTGCTCTCTCTGCGGAATATACATCGGATAAAAGCGCCGCGTACGCGCCGCTGACTTTATTGGCCGCGATGGAAACGCCGATTCCGGTGCCGCAGATCAGGATGCCTCTGTCGTATTCTTTGGAAGCGACAGCTTCGGCAACTTTGATCGCCGTATTGGCATAGATCGGATCGTCGCTGCCAAAATCCGTGATTTCACCATAATTTTTCTGTTCTATATATTTTATCAGTTCTTCTTTTGCTTCCTGCGCATTGGGATCGCAGCCGATTGCAATTTTCATATTGATTATTCTCCTTATTTCTCAGCAGGCACTTCAGGATTGTTATTTGCAAAGTTCTGTAAGATGACAAGAGGGCTGTAGGTGCTGGTATTTACGATCTTGATTCCCTTTTTCGCAGCGGACTCGGAAACAAAGAATTCATCTGCAGTCAAATCGTCATAGCGTACCAGTTCAGGCGCTTCGCATTCGAATACGCCGAAGGTGCCATGTCCCTGTACGACAACGGCGCAGTAGCATGCCTGGTCTGTTAAAGTAACGGATGCGCCGGGTGCAACTGTTACTTCCTTCGCGGCAACCCATTCATTGGCATAGGCAACCCACTGCTCGGAAAGGCCCTTCTGTGTTTCCGGTAACGGCTTCGGTGCACGGAAGTAGGTTTCTTTGTAGTCGGGTCTTGTGCTTTCTTCCCAGTCAATCTGTGCGAAGATTGCGTTCAGATCGTCCTTTTCTTCTTCCGGTGCGCAGTCGGTCAGCATATTGTGCGGGTTGACTTCACCCATTGTCACATTTTCCATAATGGTGTTGACATCGCTGTTCCACTGCGGCTCATAGGTAACGAGAGAAGCCGGCGCGTGGATTACGCCTGCGGGCGTGTACCAGCCGGTGCCGAGCTGAATACGGTAAGCTCTGGACAGTTCGGTGATGCGGTTATCTTTGATGTCGTAATCTTTCAGACATTGCATAACTTCTTCCTTGGTTGTGGAAGGATCAAATCCGAAGTAGGTAAGGGGCATTCTTCCGAGGTAGCCGCTGTTATACTGACGGGGGAAGAAATAAGCCTCCGGTTTGCCGTGCAGGCCGATCTTGTTTGCCTGTTCTTCTTTCAGGTGCAGATGATGGAAGAGTGGCTTGTCATAGTCGTATAATTTGGCAAACGTAGGCCATGTCCCATATTTTTCCATCAGGGAATCGCCTACCAGCTCTGCGCCGAGTTCTTCCACATAATCGGCAAACAGCGCTTTGGCCTTGGTAGCTGCATCTTCAATGACAAAGCTCATGCCTTCGGTGGGGCCTGTCTTAGGGCCGTTTAACGCTTTGGCGAGGGAGCCGAGCCAGCGCTCGCAGATACCGCCGCGGTCCATACCAAGTGCAAAGTAATCGTCGGGATGCAGACGCAGTCTTCTGCCGGGTTCGTTGAATCCGCGGGGAACCCATGTGGGTGCAAGATGCAGGACCCCTTCGCCTTCTGCAAAAATTTTTCTGATCGTTTCTTTTGACATGATAACGCCTCCTTGATATTATATAGTTTTTATCGCGCTGCGGCACAAAGGAACACCGCAGGCGGAGAATCCTGCATGGCAGGGTTCGCGTTCACGCTGCTTTTATATTCCGGGAGTCAGGCTTTTTTCCAGGGATCCTGACTGTCATGGAACCGGACGGTAATGCGGTTTTTGATTGTCTGTCCGGGGTTGATATATGTCATGCGGTTTTCTTCCTCAAGCTGTGCCCGGCCTTCCAGATAATTATTGCCCGGTTCCAGTCCAAGGACATAATCTTTTTCTCCCATCATTTTCCATTCGCACATCAGCGGGAGAACGGCAGGGTCAAAGTGGATGGAAAGTCCCTTTTCGATTGCCGGATTGTAAATCTTGGCAACTGCCTCTTTCTGATCAAAAGAGTGATAGAAGCACTGCTCTGCAAAGTTGGGAATGGGGGCGGACATTTCGCGCCACTTGTCCATGCCGGCCTTCGCTTCTTCATTTCTGGGTTTTACTTCCGAGGAAGAGATGTCCACCATGGAAGTTTCGCTTAAAAGCGGATAACCCAGATTAATATGGTAGAGGAGCAGGAAGGGAGACGGTGCGCTTCCCATATTTGTGTATGTATCGTCGATGTGCATTTCATTGGATCCGTAAGCGCAGGTGTAAGTGCGGTCCAGCCGAATCTTCTGGTTGAAAATGCAGGCGTCCATGATTCGTGCCTGGACCTTGATTTCCCCTTCGTCGCTGATGTCCCAGGAAACCCGTTCTGCGGGAATATGAGAGAGGGTTCCGTGGAGCCCGTATGCTTCGCCGTCGTATTCCGAAGGCGCGCCGATGGAGGCAAGCCCGCAGGTAGTCAGGAAACCGCAGGTAAAGGAGTGCAGGAATTTCAGTTGTTTTTCATTGTAATAAGCAGGTGCGACGTACCCGCAGGGGGAGAAGTACGACATGTTAATCCCCTGAAAAGAAAGTCTGGAAATATCCGCGGCGCGGTCCGCACTGATGGTAAATTCAATACCGCTGCCATTGTTTACCTGGAAAAGCCGCATATTATCGCCTTTTCCGCCGACCAGCCGGTGTTCTTCCACACGATAGAGCTGGCTTTCGTGTCCGAAATAGTTTCTGT
>CATLGN010000297.1 GCA_949935685.1 uncultured Lachnospiraceae bacterium
TTCATTATTATTTAAGCAATGCTGTACTAGGGGGCACCTATCGGAAAACCGCATCCTGCTTTCTTTTCGATTATATAAGTTGATTGTAGCATAGAAGAATGCAGCGTTCAATCTTAACATGCTCTTGTGAAAGAAGCGGAAACGTTGAATTTATCAGCGTTTCCGTATTTTTTTGGCTGAAAAACGGAAAACAGTGTCTGCAATTCTCATAATAGACGATCAGGGGGATTTTTTATGCCGCCGTATGTTTCGATTCTGATTGCGGAACGGAAAAGCCGCATGCTATAATAGAACAAAAGACGAAAACAGGACAGAGCGATTGATGGACAAAAGGGCTGTGCAAACAAAATATCGGTTTCTGACCGGCGATGTTCTGAAATGGACGGCTGTTATTTCGATGGTTATTGACCATATTGCGGCCGTTGTGCTGAAAGGTTATGTCAATGCACGGCTTTTTTCCTTTACGGGCGCGCAGTTGAAACGGCTGGACGTTATCTATACGTGGATGCGGCGCGCCGGCAGGACGGCGTTTCCTCTGTTTGCGTTTTTGCTGGTGGAAGGGTTTTTTCATACGAGAAACCGGAAACGCTATGGCCTGCGGCTGCTTTGTTTTGCGGCGCTTTCGGAGATACCGTATAATCTGGCTTTTTACGGACAGGTATGGTATGCGGCCGCGCAAAATACGCTGTTTACGTTATTTCTGGGACTTCTGCTTATGTCGGCAGCGGATTGGGTGCGGGACGGCTGTGTGTGGAAGGGACGAAGCGGCAGTCTTTTTGTGCCGGCGGACGGGGTACGGTTTGCGCTGCAGGGACTGGTATTTTTGGCAGGCGGCGGGCTGGCATATGTGTGTCGGCTGGATTATACATATAAAGGGATTGCACTGATCGCAGTCTTTTATCTGTTTTTTGCGTTTCGCAGTGCGGCGGCGCTTGCCGGCTTATGTGTGTTTTCCTGGAATCTCTGGAGCTTTCCGGCGTTTATGATGATTCCGTTTTATAACGGCAGGCGAAGCGGGAGACAGAGACGCGGCGGCGTGCCCGTGCGGAAGCTGCGGGGATTTTATCTTTTTTATCCGCTGCATCTGCTGACGCTGTACGGTCTGTTGGTGTTTCTGCAGGCAATAATGGCAAACTGATTTTCTGGGGGAGGGGACAGGATTGCAAGAGGGACGACAGGAGGAGAGCAGCCTGCGCAGAGGGCTGGGTGTTACGATGGTTGTGGTTCATTTTATCAATGCGGCTGTCGGATTTTATATTCCGCTGGCGGTTATGTATGGGCTTTCCATGCTGGCGGGCTGGTCGGGCGGCCTGTGGCTGATTCCGCTGACGCCGCCGGTGTTGCTCATTTTGCATGTGATGAATGCGCGAAGCTTTGCACGGTATAAACGGCTGTATGAGATTCGGGGGCTGATCAATATAATGCGGATTGTGACGGATCTCGCTCTTTTGCTGAATTTGCTGGGACTGAGTGTCCTGCTGATCGCGGAGGGTCTGCTGATGACGGCGACACTGGGCTTGCTCAGTATTCTTTCCTGGATCGGTGTGGGCTGGATGTTTGGACTGGTATTCTGGTACGCGCTCTGCTGTAATCTGGCGACTTCCGCATATGCGATAGCAGAGATTCGGATTGCGTACAGAGAGGGATATATGGGAAAAGCGATGGCGGTGGTTCATACGGTTTTGCAGCTTATTCCCTTTTGCAGTTTTATAGACGGCATTATCATTTATGCTGCGACCGGCGGGCGGAACGCGACAGCCGGGGCGTATGCGGAATCGGTTCGGGTATCAGGAGGATCAGAGGAAAACGGTTGACAGGAAAGGCGGGGTGACTATGAAATTAACGTTTATCGGGGCGGCTCATGAGGTAACGGGGAGCTGCCATTATCTGGAAGCATGCGGCAGGCATATTCTGGTGGATTACGGCATGGAGCAGGGGGTCAATGTGTTTGAGAATGCGCCGCTGCCTGTGCGGGAGAGTATGATTGATTATGTGCTGTTGACGCATGCGCATATCGACCATTCGGGGATGCTGCCGCTTTTGTATGCAAGGGGATTCCGCGGGCGGGTGTTTATGACGGACGCGACGGCCGATCTGTGCAGTATTATGCTGCGCGACTGTGCGCATATCCAGATGCAGGAAGCAGAGTGGAAAAACCGGAAAGCGAAACGTCATGCCAAATTAGAGGTTGAGGAGCCGGTCTATACGATGGAGGACGCGGACGGCATTATCAATCGCATTGTGCCGTGCCATTATGACAAAGAGATCAGTCTGTGCGAAGGCATCCGTATCCGCTTTACCGATATTGGACATTTGCTCGGTTCTTCCAGTATTGAAGTGTGGATAGAAGAAGCGGGGCAGAGGCGGAAAATTGTTTTTTCCGGGGACATTGGCAATAAAAATCAGCCGTTGATCCGGGACCCGAAACCGACAGAGGAAGCGGATTATGTGGTGATGGAGTCCACATACGGCGACAGGCTCCATTCGCTGGACAAACCGGACTACGTGACGGAACTGGCAAAAATTTTGGGCGATACGTTTGCAAAAGGCGGCAATGTGGTGATTCCTTCCTTTGCCGTTGGGCGTACGCAGGAGATGCTGTATTTTCTGCGCAAGATAAAAGCGGACCGACTGGTGGAAAACTACCCGGATTTTCCGGTGTATGTGGACAGTCCGCTGGCCGTGGAGGCGACGGGGATTTTTAATAAGAACATTTACAACTGTTTTGATGAGGAAGCCATGGAACTGGTCAATAAGGGCATCAACCCGATTCAGTTTCCCGGGGCTGCATCTTGCGATTACAAGCGAGGAAT
>CATLGN010000298.1 GCA_949935685.1 uncultured Lachnospiraceae bacterium
CGCAGCGCACAGGAGACGTTGATCGACAATATACTGGCGGGACGGGATGTTCTCGGGATTATGCCGACGGGAGCGGGAAAGTCATTGTGTTATCAGATTCCGGCGCTGCTGATGGAAGGAATTACGATGTTCGTATCGCCGCTCATCTCTCAGATGAAAGATCAGGTGGGAAACCTGAATCAGGCCGGCATTCATGCGGCGTATCTGAACAGTTCCCTGACGGCCGGACAGTATTATAAGGCGCTGGCATTGGCGCGGCAGGGCCGCTATCCGATTATTTATGTGGCGCCGGAGCGGCTGATGACAGATGCGTTTCTGGATTTTGCGCTTCATGCCGATATTTCCATGGTTGCCATCGACGAAGCGCACTGCGTTTCGCAATGGGGACAGGATTTTCGCCCGGGTTATCTGAAAATTCCGGCTTTTATCGATTCGCTGCCCCGCCGGCCTGTCGTCAGTGCGTTTACGGCCACGGCTACGAGAGAAGTGCGGGACGATATTATTGATATTGTGCAGCTCAGAGAGCCGGTCGTGATGTCCACCGGATTTGACCGGAGCAATCTGTACTTCGGGGTTATGAGCGGAAAGGACCGTTACGGAGCCGTTCGCAATTATCTGGAGACGCACAGGGGCGAGAGCGGCATTATCTACTGTCTGACGCGAAAACAGGTGGAGGAAGTCTGCCAGAAACTGATACGGGACGGGTTTGCGGTGACGCGTTATCACGCCGGCCTGGACGATGCGGAGCGGCGGAAAAATCAGGATGATTTTATATACGACAGGGCGCCGGTTATTGTGGCGACCAATGCGTTTGGCATGGGCATTGATAAAAGTAATGTCCGCTTTGTGCTTCATTTTGGCATGCCAAAGAATCCCGAATCGTATTATCAGGAGGCGGGCAGGGCCGGCCGGGACGGTGAGCCGGCGGAATGCATTCTGTATTACAGCGGACAGGATGTGGTGACGAACCGTTTTTTTATCGAGCACAATCAGGACAATGATGAGCTGGACGAGGCGACAAAAGCCGTTGTGGCGGAGCGGGACAGACAGCGGCTGCAGAAAATGACATTTTACTGTTATACGAACGGCTGTTTGCGGGATTATCTGCTGCAGTATTTTGGGGAGTATGGCAGCAGTTACTGTGGGAACTGTTCCAACTGCCTGACACAGTTTGAGGAAAAGGATCTTACGGAGGCTGCGCAAGCGCTGCTCGGATGCGTCAGGGCCAGCCGTCAGCGATATGGCACGGTCGTGGTCATCGATACCGTTCGCGGCGCGCACACCGCAAAAGTACGGGATTACCGGCTGCATGAAAATCCCTGTTACGGAGTATTGGCCGGGATGCCGGTATACCGCATCCGGCAGGTGCTGCAGGAGTTGCAGATCCGGGGGTATGTGTCCGTGACGGACGACGCCTATGCCGTCGTCAGGCTGACCGAAAAATCCGGGGAGATTCTGGAGGGCGGACAGCGGTTCCTGATGAAGATGGCAAAAGAGACAGAAAAGGCGTCTGTGCTACACACGGAAAAGAAAGGGCGGGAGAACCGTTACGGAGCGGGCGGCGGGTCCGATTCGGGCAGGGGAGCGCTTTTGTTTGAGCGGCTCCGCAGTCTGCGCATGGAACTGGCGCGAAAGGCGAAGGTGCCGCCGTATCTTGTTTTTTCCGATAAGACACTGACGCATATGTGCATCCGGCAGCCGCAGACAAAGCAGGAAATGTTGGCGGTGCCCGGGGTGGGCGAATACAAATATGAAAAATACGGAGAACGGTTTCTGGAATGTATCCGGGCGTTTGCGGATTCTTCCGGTTAGGCCGGTTGGAGGATGACAAAAGATGAATTTGAAGGAACAAATGCAGACATATGTCCCATGGAATGAACAGGAACGGGAAGACAGGGAGGAATTGCTCCGCGCGCTCGCACAGCCGGATATTTTTCTGCGGGAAAACAGAATGGCGCATATGACGGCTTCCGCCTGGGTGGTAAATCCGGCCGCGGACCGGGTGCTGATGGTCTGGCACAATATTTATCATTCCTGGTCCTGGCTTGGCGGCCATGCGGACGGCGAGACGGATCTGCTCTCCGTGGCTGTGCGGGAGGTGGAGGAAGAGAGCGGTATCGGCGGTGTCAGACCGCTTTCGGAGGATATTTTTTCACTGGAAATACTGACGGTGGACGGACATGAAAAAAAGGGGCTTTACGTGCCGTCCCACCTGCACCTGAATGTGACGTATCTGCTGGAGGCGGACGATACGGCCGCTGTGACAATCAAGCCTGACGAGAACAGCGGCGTGGCATGGTTTACGCCGGAGGAGGCGGTGGCGGCGTCCACGGAGCCGTGGTTTCAGGAACGGATTTATACGAAGTTAAATCATAAGCTGGCGCTGTGGAAGGAAAAGCGGTTGTGAAGACAGAAGACAGCGCGTCTTTTCACGGCAAACGCATGAATACATGAACTGTGAACATAACATGTCCGAAGGACAGAAACGGAAAAGCCGTGACAGGATCATGGTGCTCCGACAGAGGCGTACATCCCGTTGATGCACCGGGCTGCGGGCATAAGCGGTTCTAAGCGTTGCGGCAGCAGATACAGGCGGGCGTGCAATCGGCCTCTATGCGCCGTCCGGGCGCAAGTCGGCCTTTTCCGGACGTCCGTGTCCGGAAATTGCGGGCTGTGGCGCATCGCCAAGAACCGCTAATACCCTTCGCAAGGCGCACCGACGGGATGTACGCCTCTGTCAGAAACATATTGCACTACAGTGCTTTTCCATTTCTGTCCAGCTTAGTTCATGAAACGTTCCCAGTTCG
>CATLGN010000299.1 GCA_949935685.1 uncultured Lachnospiraceae bacterium
CGGCAATGCAGACGGTGAGAATACAGGACAGAAGGGTGACGAGAAAACTTTTCTTTTCTCCCGCATTCAGAAAAGCGCCGCGGTTATGGTATTTGCGAATCACCAGAGCGCCCCCGCAGGCCTCCGTTTCCTTTCCTTCCTCCCTGCGGGTTTCAATCACATGCTTAATCCGTAATTCCAGCAGGAATATGCCTGCCGCTATGATCAGGTAACTCATCGTTTCTCCTTTTATTCGCGCGGCTTTTCAGAATAACCCGGCCAGTTCCTGAAAAGTGCGCTGCACATTGATTTTTCCCAGTCCCCATTCCCGGCTTGGGTACTGCACATCACTGCTTCGTTCCGCTCCCAATGCCAGATAATATTTCAGTTCCCTTCCTGATGCCAGCCCGTAATGCCGCTCCACCACAGCCCACTGCATCAACTGTGCCGCGCCGCCTGCCGTAATGGCTGCCGCCATGCTGCTGCCCGTCCGCCTGCCCAGAGATGTGGAAACATTGACGCCCGGCGCGGCAAACTCCGGCTTCACACGGCGGTCCGCCGTAAATCCACGGCCTGATTTTTCATAAAATCCCCCGTCGTAGTCATTGTAGGTCGTCACCGTAATCACGCCCTCGGCCATCCCCGGCGCCGTCAGGGTGATCTCCGGGTCGGGACGCAGAAAATAGGTGCCCTCCCCCAGAAACTCCGTAATCGGAAGCCACATATGAAATGTCCCGCCCGCAATGGCAACCTCCGATTCCACGGTAAATGTCCAAACGCCCTGTGTCGGCGCCAGAAAACGAAAGACAAGCAACATTCTGCCGGTACTGCCCTCCAGCATAAAACTGTCCACCGTCACTTCTGTGCGGTCGAAGACAAAGGTAAAGACCTCCGTGCGTCTGCCTCTTACCATAATGCGGTTGATCGTCTCGCCGCCCGGCGTGCGCAGCGCCACCTCATAGCGGTTCGGCGCTTCCGCCCACATCTCCACAAGAAATCCTTTTTCCGCTTCTCCCACACGCATTTCCACAGTCTGCGGGCCGGTGCCCGCCCGTCCCTGAAAATGATGTCCCGACGCGCCTTCATTGCCGCCGCACACTACGATTGCCCTGCTTCTGCGCGAGGCGACCGTATCCAGATAACGCTCCAGCGCAGAGGAGCCGGTATGGCTGCCATAGCTGGTGCCGATTCCGAGACAGATAACAACCGGCCGCTGCAATGCCACCGCAAAGCCTTCCAGATATTTCACTGCCATTACAATATCCGTCTCCGCAAACGCCACTGCATCGTCCGGCAGAATATAGTAATCGCGCAAATACTGTTTTGCCTCCCGCAGTTTGACAACGACAATATTGGCGTCCGGCGCCGCGCCCGCAAAACGGCGTCCGCCGTCCAAAAGGCTTCCCGCCGCCACACTTGCCATCGCCGTGCCATGTCCGTCCGTATCCCAGCTGGGAACCACTTCTCTTGGCGTTTCCGACTGCAGCGCTGCGTTTATCTGTTCGCTGCCGTATTCCGCCCCATAAAGGAATCCCTCCGGATGATTGCCGTCCGATATGGTCTGGTCCCATATGGATAAAATTCTGGTACCGCCGTTGCTGTCACGGAACACATCCTGTGTATAACGGATTCCGGTGTCGATAAAACCGATAACCACCCCCTGACCGGTCAGAGACAATGGCTGCTGCTGCAACTGCAAAATGCCGGAAGCGGACAATGCCAGCGAATCGAATTCCTGTCCGTTATCCCCTTCCTCCTGCTGCATCAGGCCATAGCACTTCGGTATCTCGTAATAGGGAAACGGCGTAATGTCGTTCGCCGGCTCCGGTCCCGGCCTGTAATACACAATATTCAAATTGGAATCTACCGGCACTCTGCAATAATCGTATACGTCGTTGGAAACCTCCGGTTCCGCGACCACATAATCGCGCAAAATCTCTCTGTAATCGGCTGCATTTACTCTTTCTTCACATGTCATGGAAACAACCCGCTCTGATTATCCTTATTTCCATCATATGAAAAAATGATTGCGTTGACCGCACTATTTTACCCCCGCACCCGACACGCTCTGCATACTGTCCATGTCTTCCAGCGTATAGCCGTTCCTGCGAATGTCAATGACCGGCCCGCCCGTACCCTCGATATATTCCTTTGTAATCGTCACTCTGCCGATATTATCATCCTTGGGAATCTCATACATAATATCCAGCATAAACTCCTCGATAATGGCCCGCAGCGCCCGCGCGCCCGTATCTTTTTTCAGCGCCTTCTCCGCAATGGCCTCCAGCGCGCCGTCGTCGAATTCCAGTTTCACCTCGTCCAGCGCCAGTAACTTCTGGTATTGTTTCAGGATTGCGTTTTTCGGCTCCTTGAGGATTGTGATCATCATTTCCTTCGACAACCCTTCCAGCGTAAACAGAATCGGCAGCCTGCCCAGAAACTCCGGAATCATGCCAAATTTCCGCAGATCCTCGATTGTCACCTTTTTCAGAATATTTTTGTCCTTGTCATACTTGTCTTTCAGCTCCGCGTTGTAGCCGATTGATGTCTGTTTGTTCAGACGCTGTTTGATAATCTCATCCAGATCCGGAAAAGCGCCGCCGCAGATAAACAGAATGTTTCTCGTATTGACCGTGGCAAGCGGCACCATCGCGTTTTTGCTGTTGGCGCCGACCGGAACTTCCACTTCCGCCCCCTCCAGAAGCCGCAGCATCCCCTGCTGCACGGACTCTCCGCTGACGTCGCGGGAAGTCGTATTTTTCTTTTTCGCAATCTTATCGATCTCGTCA
>CATLGN010000300.1 GCA_949935685.1 uncultured Lachnospiraceae bacterium
ATCCCGGCCGGGAAGGCTACGCCTGCACCGCCGGTTGGTCCCGCTCTGGGCCAGCATGGTGTCAACATCGTTGAGTTTACCAAGCAGTTTAACGCGAGGACGGCGGACAAGGGCGATCTGATTATTCCTGTTGTGATTACCGTATATGCGGACAGAAGTTTCAGCTTTGTGACAAAAACTCCCCCCGCGGCAGTTCTGTTGAAAAAGGCGGCAAACATCAAATCCGGTTCCGGCACACCGAATAAAACGAAAGTTGCTACGATCTCCAAAGATAAGATTAAAGAGATCGCGGAGACAAAGATGCCGGATCTGAACGCTGCAAGCCTTGAGGCCGCTATGAGCATGATCGCCGGTACGGCTAAGAGTATGGGAATCGTTGTTGAGGACTGAGAACGGATAGATGTGGGAGGAGCCTTTCGGGTTCCGCCACTACCACAAGGAGGAAAACAAAATGAAACATGGTAAAAAATATAAAGAGGCGGCAGCGCAGGTTGACCGCGCTATGCTGTATGAGCCGGCCGAAGCCATTGCGCTGGTAAAAAAGACCGCAACGGCAAAGTTTGACGAGACGGTAGAGCTGCATATCAGAACGGGCTGCGACGGCCGCCATGCCGAGCAGCAGATCCGCGGCGCGGTCGTACTGCCGAATGGAACCGGTAAAACGGTTAAGGTGCTGGTATTTGCCAAAGGCGATAAAGTAAACGAAGCGGAAGCGGCCGGCGCCGAGTATGTAGGCGGTGATGAGCTGATTCCGAAGATCCAGAACGACGGCTGGCTGGATTTTGACGTTGTGGTAGCGACGCCGGATATGATGGGTATCGTGGGCCGTCTTGGTAAGGTGCTGGGACCGAAAGGTCTGATGCCCAATCCGAAGGCCGGTACGGTGACAATGGATGTGACAAAGGCGATCAACGACATCAAAGCCGGTAAGATCGAGTACAGACTGGATAAGACGAATATCGTCCACGTACCGGTTGGAAAGACTTCTTTTGCGGATGAGAAGCTGAAAGAAAACTTCGACGCGATTATGGATGCGATTATGAAAGCAAAACCCAGTGCAGTCAAAGGACAGTATTTAAGAAGCGTAACGCTGGCTTCCACAATGGGCCCGGGCGTAAAGATTAATGTTGCAAAACTTTAACTGGATATGGGAAAATACGGAGGCAGCGGATTTTCGCTGCTTCCTTTTCTATCACGGAGAAAGAAGATATGCTTTTTAATTCTTATATTTTTATTCTGTTTTTTCTGCCTCTGTGTGTGGCCATGTATTTTTTCCTGTATCATTTGAGAATGGGAAAGGCGGCGCGGCTTTGGCTTTTGGGGATGTCGCTCTGGTTTTATGGCTATTTTAACCCGTCCTATGTGTTGATTATCTGCGGCAGCATAGCGGTGAATTTTATGATTTCACGGTTTTTGCTCCGACAGCGCCGTCTGGGCAGAAAACGGACTGCGGCGGCAGGGATGGCGGCAGGGGTATGCCTGAATATTGCCCTGCTTTTTTATTTTAAATATTTAGATTTTTTTCTGGAAAATATCAATGCTGTTTTCCATACGGATTTCGCTCTGCGCAATATTGTTTTGCCGCTGGGTATCAGCTTTTTTACTTTTCAGCAGATTTCCTATGTGGTGGATTCCTACCGGGGTGAGACGGCGGGATATTCTTTGCTGGATTACGCGGTTTTTGTCTCCTTTTTTCCACAGCTTGTGGCCGGGCCGATTGTACTGCATGATGAATTGATTCCGCAGTTGCGGGAGGAGGAAAGGCACAGACCGGACGCAGACTGTCTGGCGCGGGGATTGTATCTCTTTGCGGCGGGCCTGTTTAAGAAAGTGATCGTCGCGGATACATTGGGCAATCTGGTGGCGCTTGGCTTCGGGGGACTGGAGATTTTGACGACAGTCGATGTGCTGCTCGTTATCTTTGCCTTTGCCCTGCAGCTTTATTTTGATTTCAGCGGTTACAGCGATATGGCGGTGGGGATTGCGTCGATGTTTCATATTGCGCTGCCGATGAATTTCAATTCTCCTTATAAGGCGCGCTCGATTCTGGAGTTTTGGGATCGGTGGCATATGACGCTGACGCGCTTTTTGCGCCGGTACATTTATTTTCCGCTCGGCGGGAGCCGCAAAGGAAGACTGCGGACGTACGGAAATATTCTGATTGTATTTCTGGTCAGCGGCTTCTGGCACGGCGCAAACTGGACGTTTGTCGTCTGGGGGCTGTTACATGGCGTGGCGGAAGTGCTCACAAGGCGGTTTCGCAATACGTGGGACAGGATACCGGGTGTGATTCAGTGGTTTCTGACATTTTCTTTTGTAAGCTTTGCCTTTCTGATCTTTCGGGCGGATTCGCTGGAACAGGCATATATTATGTTCCGAAAAGTAGCAAAACTGGAATCATTCCAAATAACGCCTGTTATGCTGGAGGGGCTTACGCTGCCGGAGGTGACGCATCTGGAGGAACTGCTCCATCTGGACGGTCTGTTGGGTGGGCGGTATGGACTGCATCTGTGGATTTTTCTTGCGGCGGTACTGTTTGCGGCGATCGGGACAAAAAACTGTCAGGAGAAGGATTTTGTCTGCAATAAACGCAGCATGGCTGTTACGGTGGGAATGCTGTTCTGGACGATTATCTCACTGTCCGGGATTTCGACGTTTTTGTATTTCAATTTTTAGACAGGTATTTTGCGGTGGCAGTTTTCGGTACGGGAGCTGCGGCTGTAACAGAGGTGTGATAATATGAAGGC
>CATLGN010000301.1 GCA_949935685.1 uncultured Lachnospiraceae bacterium
TTGTGATCCGCGGACAGGCGGAAGATTTCCGCAGGCGGCGCAATCCGGGCGGGTTTGATGCCGATACCTATTACGGTTCGCTGGGGCTTGCCTTTTGCCTGCAAAAGGCGGAACTGGCCGGGCGAGGGCACGATGGCAGTCAAATCCGGCAGAGACTGCATCTGGTCAGACAATATATGTTGGACGTTCTGGATCGGGTGTGTGGGACAGACTGCGGTGTGATGCGGGCGGTGCTGCTTGGCGATAAGTCGTATTTGCCGTCTGAAATAAAATCCCAGTATCAGCGGGGCGGCATTTCGCATATCCTTGCGATTTCCGGGCTGCATATTTCGTTTTTCGGCATGGGATTGTACCGGATGCTGAGAAGGATGCTTCTCCCGGCTGTTGCTGCCGGAAGTCTGGCGGGCGGAGTGCTTGTATCCTATCTTGTGATGACAAATGCAAGCCCTTCTGCCCGGCGTGCGGGAACGATGTTTCTGCTTTTCCTGTTAGCGGATATGACGGGGCGGAGTTGTGACAGACTGACGTCTCTGGCGGTTTCGGCCGTTATACTGGCGATGGGAAATCCATTGCTCCTGAAACAGAGCGGTTTTCTGTTGTCTCATGGAGCGATATTGGGATTGGAGCTTTTATATCCCCGTCTTTGCCGCCTGTGGAGCGGCCGCCTGTACAGGCCGTTTTTGGGCGGCCTGTCGGTTTCCTTTCTTACGCTGCCTGTTTTACTGGCGGCGTTCTATGAGTTTCCTGTGTATTCCCTGTTTTGGAATTTGCTGGTAATCCCGCTGATGGGGGTGGTGATGGCGATGGGAGTCGGTGCGCTCTTAGCCGGGATGGTTTTTGTCCCGCTTGGAAAGCTGATTTTTTATCCGGTGCATGGGATACTGCGATTGTTTCAGGAAGGCTGTGCTCTGTTGGAAAAGCTTCCGGGAAATCTCTGGCGCACAGGCGCGCCTGCCTGGGGACAGATATTGATGTACTATGGTCTGCTGCTTCTCTTTGTGTGTCTGGAAAAATATATGACGAAGACGTTGGCCGTTGTTGTGCTGGCCGGCGCGCTGTGGGTGCTGACCGTTCCCGTACGGATTGGCGATACGATAACCATGCTGGATGTCGGGCAGGGGGACGCGGCGCTGATTCAAAGCGGCGATGGGACAGTGATGCTGATCGACGGCGGCAGCACGTCGGAGAAAAAGCTGGCGGAGTATACGCTGCTGCCATGTCTGAAATCGCAGGGCGTCCGAACGCTTTCTTATGTATTTCTGACACATATGGATGCTGATCACATCAACGGTGTGGAAACGCTGATCCGGACCGGCGAAGCGGAGCGGATGGCGATTGAAACGCTTGTCCTGCCAGCGTTGGAGGAACCGGATGCGGCGTACTGTGAAATGGTTTCTCTGGCGCGGGCCGCAGGGATTCGTGTCTGCACGATGGGAGCTGGCGATCGGATGCAGGCGGGCGGCTTTTCGATTGTATGCATGCATCCGCAAAAAGGGACGCGTTATGCGGACAGGAATGCCGCCTCTCTTGTGCTGTATTTGCGAAAAGGCGCTTTTTCCGCTCTGTTTACCGGAGATTTGGACGGCGAAGCGGAACGGGAATTGGCGGAGCGGGCAATGGGGACGATCGGCCGGACCGCAGGGATACCGGTGACATTGCTCAAAGCGGGACATCACGGTTCCGCCGTTTCCTGCGGGGAACGTTTTTTGTCTCTGTGGCGTCCGTCCGTGACAGGCATTTCCTGCGGCGAAAAAAACCGTTATGGACATCCCGATGCCGGCACACTGAAACGGCTGCGGGATGCGGGGAGCGCCGTCTATGTGACGAAAGACAGCGGCGCGGTGCGGATGCGGGTTGTGGGGAAAAGAGTCACAGTGCGCGAGATTTCCCGAGGGGAATAGACTTTATGATTGGCATATGTTACACTTTTGTGAGAAAGTGAGATAAGACAATGAAGCAGTTGAATGAAGATATGAAAACAGGGGCGATGAAGCAGGTATATCTGCTCTGGGGTGAGGAAGCCTATTTGCGCAGGCAGTACCGGGACAGGCTGCGGGAAGCGTTGTCCGGCGGGGATACAATGAACTGCCATTATTTTGAGGGGAAGGGAATCGTACCCGGAGAGATTATCGATCTGGCGGAGACGCTCCCTTTCCTGGCGGAGCGGCGGGTGATTGTTTTGGAAAACAGCGGTCTGCTGAAAAAGGGCGGGGAAACATTGGCGGAATATCTGAAAAATATGGCCGAAACAGCCTATTTCGTCTTTGTGGAAACCGAGATTGACAAAAGAAGCAGATTGTACAAAGCGATCAAAGCGGCAGGACGGATTACGGAATTCCCGGTACAGGATATGGGGACGCTGCGCCGCTGGATCGCGGGACTGGCTGCGAAGGAGAAAAAAGGGCTTACCGATGAAGACATCCGTTATTTCCTGGAAAAAACGGGGACGGATATGGAAAATATCCGGGCGGAGCTGGAAAAGCTGTTTTGTTATACGTTGGGCAGAGACCGGATTACGGCGGCCGATATGGATGCCGTCTGTGTCCGCAGGGTGACAAACCAGATATTCGATATGATCAATGCCATTGCGGACGGGAAACAGAATCGCGCGCTGGAGCTGTATTATGATCTGTTGGCGCTCAAAGAGCCGCCTATGCGTATTTTATTTCTGATTGCAAGACAGTTTAATCTGCTTTTACAGGTAAAGGAATGCAGGAAAAAAGGCTGCGACAATCATACCACAG
>CATLGN010000302.1 GCA_949935685.1 uncultured Lachnospiraceae bacterium
CCTGTATCTGAAATGCCACGCCGATATTATAACCGATCGTTTCCAGCTTTGACAGATCTTCCTCACAGGCGCCGGCCAGCGCCGCCCCCGTCATCAACGCGCTCTGAATCAGCGCCGCGGTCTTATGCGCATGAATAAATAACAACTGTTCTTCCGTTATCCGGCCGCCCATGTCTTCCGCCTCAATATCCGCGCACTGGCCGCCGATCATGCCGTATACGCCGGCCTTCTCCGCAAACAATGTCAGCGCTCTGCCGATCTGTGCAGCGTCGCCGCCCAGCGCAAACGCCTTCGCCGCCGTCTCAAACGCCAGGTTCAGCAAGCCGTCTCCGGCCAGAATCGCCATGGCTTCCCCATATATAACATGTGTTGTCTTTCTGCCTCTGCGATATTCGTCATTGTCCATAGCCGGCAGATCGTCATGGACGAGAGAATACGTATGCACCATTTCGATTGCCGCCAGAAACGGTGCAATCTCGCTGCCGCCGCCGCCAAACATCGCATATGTCTCCTGCATCAGCATCGGCCGTAGCCGTTTTCCGCCGGCCAGAATCGAGTAGTTCATCGCGGACAGCACCGTTTTCTGCAGCCCTTTTTCCGCCGGCAGATAACGCTGTATAACCGCTTCGATTTCTTTGACTTTCTGTTCCTGTTCTTCCTTAAAATTCATCCAGTCCACCGTCTTCATTCATTTTCAGTACTTTCTTTTCCACCGTATCGATGGAAGCATTGCAAAACTGCAGCAATTCCATGCCTTCACTGTAGGCTCCAAACGCGTCTTCCAGAGAAATTTCCTCCGACTCCAGCCGTTCGATCACCGCCTCCAACTGTGCAAATGCATCTTCCAGCGTCTGTTTTTTCAACGTATCACCCTTTCTGTCCGTTCGGCTCTCGCCTTTACGATACCGTTTTTCATATGAATCGTCAAAAGCTGTCCCGCCGTCACCTGTTCCACATCGGTTGCCGCCCTGCCGTTCTCGTCCGCCACCCAGGAAAATCCCTGACTCAGCTTGTCCAGCGGGGAAAGCCCTCGTAACTTCTCCAGATACAGTTCAAAGCGGTGACGCTTTTGCAGAAGCTTCTCCCGCATAGCCGCCTGCAGATTTTCTTCCAGCCGCAGCAGATAGGTCTGTCGTTGCTTCAGCCGCCCCACAGGACTGCCCGCCCGCAGCCGCGCCGCCAAAACCTGCGCACGGCTGCGGCTGTTTTCGCATTTGCGCAGAATGCCCCGGTAAAGCGCCGCCATATATTCTTCCATTTTTTCTTCCAGTCCGGAAAATTCGCAGACGGCAAGTTCTGCCGCTGCCGAAGGCGTAGGCGCACGCAGATCCGCCGCAAAATCGGCAATGGTGGTATCGGTCTCGTGCCCTACCGCAGATATGATGGGAATGGGACAGTCAAAGATTGCCTGCGCCACCTCACGCTCGTTAAACGCCCACAAATCTTCTATGGAACCGCCGCCCCGGCCCACTATGATAACATCCACCGAAAGCGCCGAAAGCGCCCGGATGCCGTTTATGATACTTGGCGCAGCCTGTTCCCCCTGTACAATGGCGGGATACAGGATAATCTGCACATACGGATTCCGCCGGGAGGCAATCTGGATAATGTCTCTGACCGCCGCGCCCGTCGGCGCCGTCACCACCCCGAGCGTATGAATATATCGCGGAATCGGCCGTTTATACTCCTCCGCAAACATACCCAATTCGAGCAGTTCCGCTTTCAGACGCGCAAACTTCTCGTACAGCGCACCGACGCCGTTTTCGGTAATCGCACGGGCATACATCTGATATTTGCCGTCGCGCTCATACACATCGACATTGCCTTCCACGACGACCTGCTGCCCTTCCTGCAGCCGGAATGCAAGCCCCCGCCGGTTTCCCGCAAACATTACGCAGGCTATCGCCGCCCCGGCATCCTTCAGCGTAAAATAAATATGCCCGGACGTATGATATTTACAATTGCTGACTTCCCCGCCGATGCGGACAGACTGCAACATAAAATCCTGCGCAAACATATTTCTGATATAGGAATTGACCTGTGTCACGGAATACACATTTTTCATTATCCTGAACTGTCACCCTCTGTCCGCGAATTTGGCAAGAATGCCGTTGACGAACGCACGCGCGCCCTCCTGTCCGAACTTTTTGGAAATCTCCACGGCCTCATTGATCGCCACACTGTCCGGCACATCCGCGTCGTAAAGAATCTCATAAACAGCCAGACGCAGAATCGTCAGTTCCACCTTTCCCATTCTGGCCGTCGTCCACTTCTCCGCCTTTTCGTTTAACAGCCGGTCGATTTCCGGAAGTTTCTCCATAATCCGCTCGTATTTTCCGGTGATATACTGCCGGTCCGCGTCCGATGCAGGCCGCTCCGCTTCCTCAAAGAAAAGCTGAAGCTGCTCCGGCATATCTTCGACTGCATTAAACTCCACACGAAACAACAGTTTGAAAATCTGTTCTCTCTGCTCTCTTCTGCCCATCTTTTGTCCCTAACTGCCCATAACCACGCCGGCGATCCGAATATTAATATCCGCTACCGTCAGCCCCGTCATCGTTTCTATCGCGCCTTTGACTTTCTCCTGAATCTGACCGGAAACCGTGGGGATATGATAGCCGTATTTCAGATTCACCGCCATCTCCACGCTGACCGTCCGGTCAACCACTTCCACGCGCGCTCCCTTATGCATCCCCTTCACGCCTACCTTGGAAAGAAATTCATTGGCGGTATTGCCCGCC
>CATLGN010000303.1 GCA_949935685.1 uncultured Lachnospiraceae bacterium
GACTGGAAAGCGGTGAAACAATTATGTCCATATTTTCTTTGTTAAAAATTGCAGATGTTCTTGATGTTGGAATTGAGGAAATTCTCAAAGATTACACAAGGTATGACCAGCCGATGACTGAACTCGACCGTCTGATCAGAAGAATCAAGAAGCTGCCATTGGAAAAACAGAAAAAAGTAATAAGCGCTATGGAGCAGGTGATGGATTTGTTATAAAATGTGGTCATTAAACTGATTATTAGTGGTCACTTTGGTTTTGCGGGTGAAAAATGGGATATAATGTCATAAATATGTGAGGTGGGACATGCTTGCGATTGTATCGGGATGGGCTGTCGATCAGCTTGTTGCGCGGGATATTATTCGAAGCCAGAGAAGAGCGGTTTATCAATACGGATGTGAGCTGATTCTTTCGACGGTGCTTTCGGTTTTATTCATCCTGTTTGCCGGATTGTTTTTGCACCGGCTTTTGCCGGCCTTTATTTTTATTGCTTTTTTTATGCCTGTCAGGACGGTGTCGAGCGGTTATCATGCCCCTTCTTATGGCAGGTGTTTTTTGTTGACGAATCTGATCGCGTTTGCCTGTGTGTTTGGAGCGGCGTACTGTCTGCGGCTGGGAGATAGTCTGCAGTGGGGAATGTGGCTGCTGTTTCTGGCGGCGCATTTGTTTATCTGGCGCAGGGGGCCGTTTCGCTCCCGTAAACATCCGCTGAAAGAAGAGACGGTTACGAAAAACCGCACATATATGCATCGGCTCCAGATACTTGAAATTATAGTGGCAGTGGGTTTTCATATAACGGAAAGCCGGCATATTTTGTATACGGCCGTTCTGGCGACGGCAGCAGTCGCATTGATGATAGCAGTAGCAGAGAAGGAGGAAGGTAAAAATGTGGGAAGTATTAGCGGCAATCTTTGAGAAAGCGGCAATTTATGGCGCCGGCTTTTTTTCCTACGGAATTTCCTATGAACCGGAAGTTCCCGAAGAGTTGAGACAGGAGTAGCGGTATTGGAAGAGAGACCTTCTGGTTTTCGGTCGGAGACAGAAGGTCTCTTTTTTATTGTCATACCGATAGGAAA
The DNA here is from genome assembly GCA_949935685.1 of uncultured Lachnospiraceae bacterium. GTDB lineage: Bacteria > Bacillota > Clostridia > Lachnospirales > Lachnospiraceae > VSOB01. Next base: position 1,074 of record CATLGN010000303.1, read on the forward strand.
CGGTTTCGGATTTTCTTGTAATTTAAGGTCAAATTTCATATTGTTTGCGGCCATGTCGTTTTTTGTCGAAAATTAGCGATAAAATAGATTATAAATCAGACAATATGGCGGGAGAAACGATATGAGCTTGGTCAGATGCCCGAACGGACATGTCTATAATGCGAGACGATATGGAGACGTATGCCCGTATTGCAGCAGGAAAACGCCGCAAACAATTGTCGGCGGGAAAACGGCGGCGTTCGGCACGCCTGCGAGAGGGCGGGAGGATGGAGCGCGTCCGGTCTGCGGATGGCTTGTCTGTATTGAGGGAGCGGGCCTGGGAAACGATTATAAGATCCATATCGGAAAAAATTTTATAAGCGGCGGAGACAGCAGGAATATTCGGATTGGGGCAGATGACGGGAACAGCTGCGGAAAGTGTGTGATGATTGCCTATGATACCGAAACGAAAAAGACGGTCATACTGCCGGAAAATTTCGCAGGATTGGTTTATGTCAATGAAAAGGCCGTATATGTTCCCGAAGAATTGCAGCCCTATGATGTTATCCGTTTTGGGAAGAACCGGTTTTTATTCGTGCCTTTGTGCGGCACAAATTTTGACTGGGAAAATCTTTGATTGGGATTGCGCTGCTTGTGGAAATAATAGCGGATACATGGTATAATGAACGTTATGATATGCCGATCGTAAGCTGTCTGTCGTGTCATGGAAACGTCAGGGTTTTCCGTTTTTCCGGTATAAAAGGTGGTCAGAAAGCATATTATTAGCGGTCTTACCGGCACGGAAACAAAAAGGATGTTAAAATTGTTCCGGCGGAAATCCTGCTGCAGGATGCGCTAAGAAAGCGAATGGCGGTACTTTTGATGGCGAAAAATAAGAAATATACGATTCGGCTGACAGATGAAGAACGGTCTGTCCTTGATCAGACAATTCAAAATAAGAAGACGTGCAAAACGGTTCTGAAACGTTGTCAGATTTTGCGCGATCTGGATGAAGTCAGAGGAAGCGGCCTGACACACGCCCGGATTGCACATATCTATGCGGTGTGTCCCGCTACGGTGACAAATGTCGTAAAAGCTTATATTACAAAGGGTGTTGAGGAGATCAGCAGATACCATATCAATCCCAATTCCGGCGCCTCCATACGAAAGAGCGACAGCCGAACGGAAGCGCAGATTATCCGGATGGCCGGTCTGCCGGCCCCGGACGGCCATTCCCGATGGACACTGCGTCTTCTGGAGGAACAGGCGCGCAAGGAGCTGGATATTCCCATCAGTAAAGATACGATACGCCGGATATTGAAAAAGCAGAATTTTGACCTGACGAAAACGAACTGAAGATACTGTGACTTCATATCGTAAAGGAATATGGCTATGATTCGAAGAACAATATATTGTAGTTTGCTTTTTTTCCTGTTCTGTTTTCTGACGGCCTGTGGCTCCGCCGGCGGACAGGAGCAGGGCACGCAGGCGCCGCAGGAGGATATGCAGAAGCCGCCCGCTGCCGTGTCGGAGGAGACGGCGCGGCAACAGACGGACGCCGTGCCGGATGATTTCAGAGAGCCTGTAACGGAAAACGCCGACGGGGATTATGAGGAAACCGGCGGGGAGATCGCCTTTGTTGCGGACGGCCAGATAGAGGACGGCGATTATAACGAGGC
>CATLGN010000304.1 GCA_949935685.1 uncultured Lachnospiraceae bacterium
CGAGGCCAGCACCCAGGCCGGCACGTGGTGGCGGGCGTCGTGGTGGAGGGCGCGCACCTCGTCGACGAACCCCTCGGCCTCGGCCTCCGTCTCCACGTGGCGCAGGGCGGCGATGAAGCGGCTCTTTTTGCGGCGGAAATTTACCGGATGTATGTGCATTTTGCAGAGGGCAGACGCTGGAAGATTGAGACGGTGGAAGCGGAAGAAATCGGCATCGGGGGCATGAAAAGCGTTACCTTTATGATTACGGGCGCGGGCGCTTATTCGGTCATGAAATATGAGAGCGGCGTGCACCGGGTGCAGCGCGTACCGGAGACGGAATCCGGCGGACGGATCCATACGTCGACGATTACGGTGGCGGTGATGCCGGAGGCGGAGGAAGTGGATGTCCAGATCGATGAAAAGGATATTCGCATTGACGTCATGCGGGCGTCCGGCAACGGCGGACAGTGCGTCAATACGACCGACTCCGCGGTGCGCCTGACCCATTATCCGACGGGCATCGTCGTATACAGTCAGACGGAAAAATCACAGCTCCAGAATAAGGCGAAGGCGTATGCGCTGTTGCGCGCCAAGTTGTATGATATTGAGTGCCAGAAAGCCCACGATGCCGAAGCGGAGGCAAGAAGAAGCCAGATCGGCACGGGAGACCGTTCGGAGAAAATCCGCACATATAATTTCCCTCAGGGCCGTGTCACGGATCACAGGATTAATCTGACTTTATATAAACTGGATAAGGTGATGAACGGAGATATTCAGGAGATTATCGACGCGTGTATTGCGGCCGATCAGGCGGCGAAGCTGGCGAAGATGGGCGGAAACTGAGAAAGAATTTTTGATTGCGCCCGGCGGCAATCCGGTTTATAATGGCAATAGAAACCGGGGTGTGTCGTATGGGAGGTACAAAATGAAGGATAGTAATTGCGCGTATTGCAGCGGCGGTGCGCTGCTGGCGAAGTTTGGCATTCCGATCTGTGATCTGGATGTCAGTCAGTTGATTTTATTTAAGGAGCAGAGCAAGCCGGGCAGATGTATCGTGGCATACAAAGATCATGTCAGTGAGATTGTAGACATCAGCGAGGAAGAACGGAATCGTTTCCTGTCGGATATTACGAGGGCGGCAAAGGCCATTCACAGAGCCTTTCACCCTGACAAACTGAATTATGGAGCTTACGGTGACACGGGCTGCCATCTGCACATGCATCTTGTGCCGAAATATAAAGATCAGGATGAATGGGGCGGCGTGTTTCAGATGAATCCTGACAAAACATATCTGAGCGAAGACGGATACGCGGAAATGATTGCAAAAATAAAAGAATGCCTGGAATAGGACAGATCGGGAGGAGCGGCGGCTCTTCCCTTTCTGTTATCCGAGCATTTGTCACTGTTTTGCAAAGGAGGGGGAGAAATGGAGCAATATGAATGGCTGCGCGGCTGTCTGATGGCGGGGGAATCGGTTCTCTGGCAGGGAAGGCCGGCGAAGGGACATATTTTTACGGCATATGATATGTATCTGGTGCCGTTCAGCCTGATGTGGGGCGGATTTGCCTTATACTGGGAAATGGCGGTAATCGCCACAGACGGCCCGTTTTTTATGAAACTGTGGGGGATTCCCTTTGTACTGGTCGGGCTGTATATGATAGCCGGCCGTTTCTTTGTCCAGCAATATATGCGAAAGCGGACCCGTTATGCCATTACGAATTACCGGGTGCTGCAGTTCCGGGGGAACAAACTGACCGCGCTGAACCGGAATATGATACCGGAGATTCATATGACGAAGCATCGGGACGGCTCCGGCACGATCGTTTTTGACCGCTATCGGAGAGGGCGCGGCCGCTATATATGGGGCAGCGGCGTTTTTGCCGACGCCTCGGGCCATGCGGGGCAGACGGATCCCATGCTGGAAAATATCCCGGATGTCAATGCGGTTTACCGGATTTTGTCGGGACAGAGCGCGGGGCTGTATACGGCAGGTTCAACATGGAATGAGAACGGATACGGAGGAGATGGCAAAATATGAAACAATATGAAACGTCGCATCTGGTGAAAGGGGAAGATCTGAATCATCACGGTACGCTGTTTGCGGCCCGGGCGGCGGGATGGTTTGTGGAGGCGGCATTTGTGGCGGCAGGATGTACGTGCGGAACGAGTGAGGGCATTGTGTGCCGGAATCTGCACCATATGAATTTTCGAAAGCCGGTGCACAAAGGGGCGATTGTCCGGTTTGCGGCCCGCGTTGTATATGCGGGAACGAGCAGCTTTATGGTAATGGTCACGGCATCGGACGCGCTGAATGGCGAAGCCTGTATGGAGGGTATGATTACGTTTGTGACGATCGACGGATCAGGCGGCAAACGGGCGCACGGCATTTGCCTGGATGCGCCGGAGGACGAATGCGAGCGGCGGCAGCGGGAGCGGGCAGCGGCGGAGATGGAAGCGGTACGGACCGCAACCGGAAAATAAAAGCGGCAGGAACAAGAGGAGGAAAATGAAAATGAGTCGGTTATTTTTGTGGTATCCAAAGTGCAGTACGTGTCAGAAAGCAAAAAAATGGCTGGACGCACACGGCGTTTCGTATGAGACGCGCGATATAAAGGAGGAAAATCCGGGTGTGGAAGAACTGGAAGCCTGGTATCGGCAGAGCGGGCTGGACATCAAACGCTTTTTCAATACGAGTGGGCTTTTATACCGTTCCATGAATTTGAAGGAAAAACTGGCGGAGATGTCG
>CATLGN010000305.1 GCA_949935685.1 uncultured Lachnospiraceae bacterium
GAAGACTATACGGCGCTTGCCGAGGAGATACGGCAGTTTCTGATCGAAAAGATCAGTGTCACCGGCGGGCATCTGGGCTCGAATCTGGGCGCCGTGGAGCTGACGATGGCGCTGCATTTGAGTCTTGATCTGCCGAATGACAAGATTATATGGGATGTGGGGCATCAGGCGTATACGCACAAATTGCTGACAGGCCGTCGGGAGGGATTTGCCATGCTTCGCAAATACGGCGGGATGAGCGGGTTTCCCAAACGCAAGGAGAGTGACTGCGACTGTTTCGATACCGGACACAGTTCGACTTCCATTTCCGCCGGGCTTGGCCTTGTGAAAGCCAGAGACTTACTCGGGGAGCAGCGGACTGTGATCTCGGTGATCGGAGACGGCTCGCTGACAGGCGGTATGGCCTATGAGGCGCTGAACAATGCGGCGCAGCTAAAGACGAATTTTATTATTATTCTCAACGATAACAATATGTCTATCTCCGAAAATGTCGGGGGCGTATCAAAATATCTGAATAATATCCGTACGGCGAACGGGTATCTCGATTTAAAAGAGGGGGTATACAATGCGCTGCAGAATGTACCCCGGGGCGAGCAGATTGTAAAAAGCATCCGGCGGGCCAAGAGCAGCGTGAAACATCTTGTCATTCCGGGCATGTTTTTTGAGGACATGGGCGTTACCTATCTGGGGCCGGTGGACGGTCACAATGTAGAGGCGATGATGAAGGTGATTCGCGAGGCCAAGCGCTGTAAAAATGCGGTGCTGATTCATGCCATTACCCAGAAGGGGAAAGGGTTTGCGCCGGCGGAGCGGCACCCGGCCCGCTTTCACGGAACGGAGCCGTTCGATGTGGAGACAGGGCTTCCGGCCAATCCCAAAACGGCGCCCAATTATACGGACGTTTTTTCCACGGTGATGACGAAACTGGGCGCGCGCGATGAAAAGGTAGCGGCGATTACGGCAGCCATGCCGGACGGCACCGGCCTGAAGCGGTTCCGCAATCTGTACCCGGAACGTTTCTTTGACGTGGGAATTGCGGAGCAGCACGCCGTGACGTTTGCGGCCGGGCTGGCGGCGGGAGGCATGAAGCCGATTGTCGCAGTATATTCGTCTTTCCTGCAGCGCGCCTATGACCAGGTGCTGCATGACGTCTGCATCCAGAATCTGCCGGTCGTATTTGCGATAGACCGGGCGGGGCTGGTCGGGAGCGACGGTGAAACGCATCAGGGTATTTTTGATCTTTCCTATCTGTCCAGTATTCCGGGCATGCATATTCTGGCGCCCAAAAATAAATGGGAGTTATCGGATATGCTCAAATTCGCACTGTCTCTGCAGCGCCCGGCTGCGGTACGCTATCCGCGGGGCAGCGCTTATGACGGACTGAAAGAGTTTCGCAGCCCGATTGCGCTCGGCAAGAGCGAAATCATATATGAAGAAGAAGATATAGTGCTTGTGGCGGTGGGAAGTATGGTAAAGACAGCCGTTACGGTGCGCAAAGGACTGAAGGATATGGGATATGCTTGCAGCCTTGTCAACGCCAGATTTGTGAAACCGATCGACGAGGAGATGATTCGTGAGATGGCGCAGGGCCATAAGCTGCTTGTGACAATGGAGGAAAACGTGGCGAGCGGCGGGTTTGGCGAGAAGGTGCGGGAATATATGGACAGTCTGCACGGCTCCTGCCGGATGCTTGCGATTGCCATTCCCGACGAATATGTGGAACACGGCAATGTGGCGCTTCTGTATCAGGAAGTGGGGATTGATGCGGATACCGTATTGAAGCGTGTTGTCACCGCCTATGCGTCGGCCTGCGCCGATGTGGGAAACCGTGTGAACGAAGGAGCCGGGAGATGAAAGAACGGTTGGACGTGCTGTTGGTGCAGCAGGGGCTGGCGGTATCACGGGAGAAGGCGAAAGCCGTTATTATGGCGGGAAATGTCTTTGTCAACGGGCAGCGGGAGGACAAGGCGGGCGCTATGTTTGCCGCCGATAAAAGCCGTATTGAAGTGCGCGGCGCGGGGATGAAATATGTGAGCCGCGGCGGTCTCAAGCTGGAAAAGGCGATGGAAACTTTTTCTCTGCATCTGCAGGATAAGATCTGTATGGACATCGGCGCTTCCACCGGTGGGTTTACGGACTGTATGCTGCAAAACGGCGCCGAAAAGGTCTATGCCATCGATGTGGGGCACGGACAGCTTGCGTGGAAGCTGCGTGAGGACGCGCGGGTTGTCTGTATGGAACGGACGAATTTCCGATATGTCACGGCTGAGGATATTTCCGAGCGGCCGGATTTCGCTTCGGTGGACGTATCGTTTATTTCACTTTCCAAAATCCTGCCGCCCGCTGCCGCGCTGCTGCGGGAAGGGGCAGAGATGGTATGCCTGATCAAACCCCAGTTTGAGGCAGGCCGGGAAAAGGTCGGGAAAAAGGGCGTTGTAAGGGAACCGGCGGTTCACAGGGAAGTGATCGGGCGCGTGACGGGGTTTGCCCGGGATGCGGGCTTTTTCGTACGGGATATTACCTATTCACCGGTAAAGGGACCGGAAGGCAATATCGAATATCTGCTGTATCTGGCAAAGCGGCCGGACGGTGCGGAGGATACCGGCGGCGGACCGGATGAAGAACGGATCGCCGCCGTTGTCGCGGCAGCGCACAATGCGCTTTCCGGGGGACAGGAACGATGAATCATTTTTTTATAATCACAAATCCGTGTAAGGATCAGGG
>CATLGN010000306.1 GCA_949935685.1 uncultured Lachnospiraceae bacterium
CGTATGTTCCATAAGATCACCCCTTATTGTGGTATGTTTCCTGCTCTTTGGCAATCTTGATCACCTGATCGCAGATATATTGTATATCATCCCATGTCAGTTTCATATGCATGGGCAGGGAAATGACATGATCGCTCACATAGGAGGCGCGGGGGCATGTCCCCTGGGCATACGCGTACATGCGGTATTGCGTGTTGTCCGTATAATGCACGCCCGGATAAATGCCTGCGGAATTCAGGGCCAGCATCATTTCATCACGGTTTTTTACAAGAATCTGGAACAGATGACAGGATGATTCACATCCTTTCGGCGTGGCGATCAGTTCCACCAGCTCCGGGCATTTTTCGAACCGTTCCCGATACCAGGCGGCAAGCTGACGCCGGTATGCGTTGTCTCTGTCCAGATACCGGAGCTGTACGAGCGCGATCGCGGCGATCACGGAATTGCCGTGCAGCTTTTGTCCGACATATTCCACATCATATTTCCATTTATAATTTCCCGCATTGACGGTACGGCTGTAGGTGTCTTTGTTAATGCCGAGCCAGCCCTTTTTGCGGGCGATTTCATCAAAATCCTGCCGCCGGAAGCAGAGCATGCCGCTGTCGGCCGTGGGCAGGTTTTTTACGGCCTGATACGAATAGATTACGACTTCCGCCTCACGTCCCGGAATCTCTCCGTGGAGACGTGTGCCCGCCATATGTGCGGCATCCAGAATCAGCCGGATGTCGTGTTCTTTGCAGATGCGGACGATTTCCTCATAATGTCCGGTATTGCCGCCCATTCCGACGTAGATTACCGCCCGCGTCTTATCGGTGATCCGTTCCCGGACGGATGCGGGAGAGAGACAGTTGGTGTCGTCGATGTCCGCAAATACCGCTTTCAGCCCGGCCAGCGGGATGGCGTGGTTTGTCGAAACAAAAGTAAGCGGTGTGGTGATCACTTCATCCCCCTCCGCCCATCCGTATCCCTCTTTTAAAATTTCCACCGCCAGATTCAGCCCTGCGGTAGCCGAGTTCAGGTAATAGGCATGCGGAAGCCCCGTATATGTCTTCCATGCCTCCTCGAACTGCACGGTCTTAAATCCCATTCCCGTCCAGCCCTTTTCCAGACATTCCCGGATCTCTTCCAGACATTCATCCACCTGAAACGTGGGAGTAAACAACTGTATCGCCCTTTTTTGTTCCCTTTTTTCTTCCATTGTTTTGGCTCCTTTACAATTATGCGGTGACGGCTCATTTATGCGCGGTCAGCCGCTTATAAATCCGTTCGATTCCGTTCACCATATCTTCATACGGAAAACTGCGCGGCGGAATATGGTCAAACGCCGCGTCTCCTTTTTCGATCACACGCTGGAGACAGTCCGCCAGCGCGTCGCTGTTGCGGTTTTCAAAAAAGAGACAGTCTCCATAGACCACTTCGGTCAATGCACCGCCTGTGCTGGAAATGATTTTCTTTCCCATCTGGCAGGCTTCCAGCGCGCTGAGGCCGAATCCTTCGGTAACGGAAGGCACGACCACATAGTCTGTCTGCAGGATACAGCGGCATAAATCCTCCCGCTGCAGGGAATCCCGTACGAGCATAATCTGCTCCAGTCCGTGCTCACGGATGGAGCGGATAAATTTTTTGCGCAGATTGGCCGGTTCCGCACCGAGAATAAAGCAGAAGCGGATATGGGACAGATCGACGCCGCGCTGCTTTAGCGTGCGGATGGCCTGCTGATAGACATAGATGCCTTTGGGCTGCCCCGGTCTGCCGTAATACAGGAAAATCCGCTCCTCATTCCCCAGAGAAAAGTAATCCCGCAGATTCAGAGAAGATTTTTCGGCGATGGAAGTATCCATCTCATTGACGGCATTGTATACACAGACAACATTTTTGTTTTTGCCGCAGTAGCGCAGAAAGTCCCGTTTGGTCGCCTTTGATACCGCGTGGTAAACGTGAAACGGCTGCCGGCATACAAACTGCTCGTACAGCCAGAAAGCGGCGGCATGGATTTTGTCTTCCGTCCAGAACCATTTCGGCCCCCGGACCTCATGCACGGTGAGCACGGAAGGCTTCCGGTATTTCCGCGCCAGACGGCTGGACGGAAAGGCAGGGGTAAAGATAGAGGCATGTACCACATCGCACCAGGCGATATGCTCCCGAATATCCTTTGCGGGAATCAGCGGATGCCCGAACATGGATTTCCACGGGAAATAATAGACTTCCATTCCCTCCACGGTCTTATGCCCCAGATATTCCTGCCCGACATTCCGCGCCAGCACCCGAATCTCATGTCCTTTTTTTAACAGTCCCTTGGCCATATCATAAAAAATGCGCTCCCCACCGCCCACATAAGGGTAAAAATGGGGAAGTACATAACAGATTTTCATACGAAATCCTCCCTGTGGAAATATTGTTAGTATATCCAATAACAGGTATATCATATTTTCCAAAATAAAACAATGTCGGAGTTGGGATTCGATGGGGGAAACGCAGGAATAAAACGGTTATAAATAAAGGTGACGGGGACAGAAGCCGGAAAAGCTGTGAATGGGTTATTGGCTTCCGGCAGGGACGGACACTCCCGGTTCTGCACCGGACTGCGGGAATATGCGGTTCTAACGGTTGCGGCAACGGATACCGGCGGGCGTGCAACCGGCCTCTATGCGCCATCCCGGCGCAGGTCGGCCTTTCCCGGACATCCGTGTCCGGGAATTGCGGGCTGCAGCGCATCCGCAA
>CATLGN010000307.1 GCA_949935685.1 uncultured Lachnospiraceae bacterium
AAGCTGTTCCTCCGTGGCGGTATTGATATTAATCAGATCGCTTTCCGACAGAGACGGCGTCTCCCACGCAACGGCTCCCCGGGGATATTCCAGTCCCGCATTTTCTCCCGCGCCATATCTCCCGCCCTGCCGCGACGCCGCATTGCTCCCGGCCTGCGCTTCCTGCATTGTGGGAATCCATACTTTGAGTCCGTCCGCCACAGCCTGCGCCTGATTCACATAATCCTCGCAGGCGTCCTCCGTAAACCCGCCAGCCTTCTCAATCACGGCAAATATCCGGTCGCCTTCCGCCATCCGGTAGACGCCCGGTTCCCTGACCGCACCGCAGATATGGACATAACAGGGGCTTCCGGCATCTGCTGTCCCGCCGCCGGCGCTTCCCGCCGGATGTTCCGTCGTCGTATTGCCGCCGGATACCGGATCAACGCCGCCGGACACAGTATGCGCTTCCGGCATTCCCGCATCCGGGCTGCCGGGCGCTTCCTCCAAAACGCCGCCCGCCGCCTGCACCAGCGCGATCTCATCCAGACCGTCCGCCGTTTTTGCCGTGCATCCGCACGACAATGCCGCAGCGCAGCACATCAGTAAAACCCATGTTTTTCGTATCCCGTTATGATTCATTTTTGACCCCTTTCTCTGCAAAAGGAGCCTTTCGCTGACTGTCTTTATTGTATTAAAAAAGCGTGGGAAATGCAAGAAATATTTTTTTCATGATAAAGTTTGGCGTACCATAATCCGATATGTTATCCGGGAGGAATGACATGATTATTAACACAGGAGGACGGACGGATACCGTCCAGTATTATACACAATGGCTTCTGAACCGCTTTACAGAGGGCTATGTACTGTCACGCAATCCGTTATTTCCGGGTAAAGTAACACGCTATGAGCTGACACCGGATAAGGTGGACTGCGTTGTTTTCTGTTCCAAAAATTACAGTCCCATACTGCCGCGTCTGCACGAGATCACGGATCGTTTCCATACATATTTCCATTACACGATTACCGCTTACGGAAAAGATGTGGAACCCGGCGTTCCCGGTATCGAAGACAGCATGGAAACGCTGATCAGATTGTCGGAACTCGTGGGAAAAGAACGCGTCGCATGGAGATATGACCCCGTCCTGCTCACAAGAGAATATACCGTACAGCGGCATCTGGAGACGTTTGCGCGCATGGCAGAAACATTGTCCCCTTATATTGACCGCTGTATTTTCGGCTTTGTGGAACCGTATCAAAGGCTGAAACGCAATATGCCGGAGCTGATTCCGTTATCCGAACAGGATATGGACGCGCTGGCACAGGGACTTGGTACCATCGCAGAGCAAAACGGCATTTTGATCCAGACCTGCGGCAAAAACGGGGATTTTGCCCGTTATGGCATCCATACTTCCGGCTGCATGACGCTTGCTATTCTGGGAAAGGCCAACGATATTGTATTCAAAGACCGGAAACACAAAGGGACAAGGCAGGGCTGCCACTGTATCGAGACCCGTGACATCGGCGCTTACGACACCTGCCTCAACGGCTGCAAATATTGCTACGCCAATAAAAATCCGCAAAAAGCCCGGGAGAACTATCAATATCACGACAAGACCTCTCCCCTGCTGCTCGGCGCCGTGAAACCGGACGACCATCTGATGCAGGGCGTGCAGAAGTCATTCATAAAAGAGAAGAAAACAGGAACGGGCGCGCAGCAATCCCGAGACGGCTGACTGACGCTCCCATACGCATGGTCAGTCCCATTTAAACAATACAACCCCCGCAATCGCCACCGCCATGCCGATCACCTTACGCATCACAAGCGGCTCCTTCTCCACGCCGAACAATCCCGCCAGTTCGATCAGATACGCAACGATCAACTGTGCGATCACAATCAACATCGCCGCTTTCGCCGGACCGAGCATATCCATACTGCGGATAACCGTATATGTGATAAACGCACCGATCGCACCGCCGAGCAGCATATATTTCGGCTTTACCTGAAACACGCTCAGCAGAGAGCTTCTGTCCGTACAGCCCCAGGCCGCCAGACAGACAAGCAGCGCCGTAAACTGTACAAACGCACTCGCAATCCAGATACTCGAGGCCTTCGTCACCTGTGTATTAAACACCCCCTGCACACTCATCAATGCGCCCGAGAGTAAAGCTATGATCCATCCCGCCATATGAAAAATCCCCTTTTTGTTATAGTTATATCCCAAAGGGATTTTTTCATACATGTTTCCGTGCAAAAGCGATAAACAGCCAGGCTTTTCGGCAAAGGCAGTCTCTTTTTCTCACCGCCGATATTTGACCTCCGGCAAAGCCGCGGGCACCGGATTCTCCAGCACCCATTTCACACTGAGTTCCCGCAATCTGGCGATCTCTTTCACCCAGCCCTTTCTTCCGGCAAGCATGTCGGCCAATTGCGACACCTCTGTCAGATCTGCTTCCGGGAGCGCCTTTCCCGATGCCAGATACGCCTGTAACGCCTTCAGCATCAGACGAAAATCCCGGTCCCAGTTGCAGCCGCCGTTATCCAGCAGCTCATGCCCGACCCTGCCAATGATGCGGATCACTTCTCCCTGCACACTCTGACACGGCCCGCTGCCGGGCACAAGATAATCCCATAATTCCTGATATTGCTCCTCCCATTCCCGGGCCGTCACCGTGATCGGCGAGACGCCGTCGTGAAACCGCCGTCTGGGCGCCGGCGGTATCGAAAG
>CATLGN010000308.1 GCA_949935685.1 uncultured Lachnospiraceae bacterium
GAGGCGGAAGGCATCCTTGTCAGAAGCGCGTCCATGCATGAAATGGAACTTTCCGATAAGCTGCTGGCGGTCGCAAGGGCAGGAGCGGGCGTGAATAATATACCGCTTGATCAGTGTGCGGAAAAAGGAATCGTCGTATTCAATACGCCGGGGGCCAATGCCAATGGCGTAAAGGAACTGGTGATCGCCGGGATGCTGCTTGCTTCCCGCGATGTTGTCGGCGGTATTGAATGGGTGAAGTCGCAGACGGATAATCCCAATATATCCAAAGACGCGGAAAAGGAGAAAAAGAAATTCGCCGGGACGGAGATTGAGAATAAAAAACTTGGTATCATCGGTCTGGGTGCAATTGGTGTGCGGGTGGCCAATGCTGCGAAGCATCTGGGTATGGAAGTGTATGGCTATGATCCGTATGTATCGGTTGACGCGGCCTGGAATCTGAGCCGGGATGTCAAACACGTGCTCAACGTGGATGAGATCTATGCGGAGTGTGACATTATCACCATCCATGTGCCGTTGATGGACGCCACAAAGGGCATGATCGATCAGGAAGCGCTGGATAAGATGAAGGACGGCGTTATTTTGCTCAACTTTGCAAGAGACCTGCTGGCAGACGAGGAGGCGGTACTTGCGGCCGTCAAATCCGGTAAAGTTCGCAAATATGTAACCGATTTTGCCAATCCGACTACGGCGGGGCAGGAAGGCTGTATTGTCATTCCGCATCTGGGCGCCTCCACAGAGGAGTCCGAAGATAACTGCGCCAAAATGGCGGTAAAAGAGCTGATGGAATATCTGGAAAACGGCAATATCCGCAACAGTGTCAACTATCCGAACTGTGATATGGGCGTTTGCGACAAGGCGGGGCGGATTGCGATCTTCCATAAGAATATTACCAATATGATCGCCAAATTTACGACGGCGCTTGGCAATGACGGCATCAACATTTCGGATCTGACCAATAAGTCCAAAAAGGATGTGGCTTATACCATGATCGATGTGGAGACACCGGTGACAGAGGAGATTATCCGTACGCTGGAAGCGATCGACGGCGTATTCCGTGTGCGGGTTGTGAAATAAAGAAAACAGAAAAAGGGATGGGAAGAATTACAGGGGCAGTATGTTCAATACTTTGCCCCTGTTTCTGCAACGTATGGGAGGCGGCCGCGCCGTCATATCACGTTAATGCGATCGATAAATATCGTCCTGGACCATATCAAAATCCAGATAATCCTCCTTAAACTGCGCCGCTTTCTGAACGGAAAATTCACTGGCGAGATCCATATATTCAATGAAAATATCTTCAATCGGACGTTTTTGTTCACTGGCGATCGTTTCCATAATCGGTTTTAGATTTTCCAACTGAACGGAGATCGGCGTCTTTTGCGGGTCAATATCCGGCATAATCTGCTCGGCATAACGGTTGATGCGCTGTAACATGGTTTCCTGTTCTTTTGTCATTTCTTTCTTTTCCTTTCCTGATTGGCTGTTGCGGAATCATAATGTTACATAAATCATAACATCTAACATTTTTTCTGTCAAAAACGAATTGTATTCATTCCCATGATTTGTTAAAATAAAGTAATGGTAAGACAGATCGTTCTGATCGAAATAAGACCAAAGAATGTGAGGACAACAGATGGCAGATGTCAGACCTTTTCATGCGGTCCGGCCCCGGGAAGGACTGGAGTCGCGGATCGCAGCACTTCCCTATGATGTATACAACCGAAAAGAAGCGAGGGAAGAAACGGAGAAAAACCCGTTGTCTTTTCTGCGGATAGACCGGGCCGAGACGCAGTTCCCGGAGGAAATCAATCTGTATGACGACTGCGTTTACGCAAAGGCGAGAGAGCTTTTATATGAAATGCTGGAAAAGGGACAGTTTATCAGGGAGGAGAGCCCCTGCTATTACATATATGAGCTGACGATGAACGGACGCGTACAGACCGGGATTGCGGCTTGTGCCAGTGTGGACGATTATGAAAATCAGGTGATTAAAAAGCATGAGAACACGCGGGCGGAGAAGGAAGAAGACCGCATCCGGCATGTGGACAGATGCAGCGCCCAGACAGGGCCGATCTTTCTGGCATACCGTTCCACAGAGGCGATTAACCGGCAGGTGGAGGCCGTGAAACGGGAAGCCGCACTGTATGATTTTGTATCCGACGACGGCATCCGGCATCGGCTTTGGCGGATTGCGGAGGCAGACCGCATCGCCGTGATCCGGGAGAACTTTAAGAGGACGGAAGCGATCTATATTGCGGACGGACACCATCGGTGCGCATCTGCCGTAAAAGTGGGAAAGATGCGGCGGCAGTCACATCCCGGTTATACGGGTGAGGAGGAATTTAATTATTTTCTTTCCGTTTTGTTCCCGGATGATCAGCTTATGATTATGGACTATAACCGGGTAGTGAAAGATCTCGGCGGCAGAACGGCAGAGCAGTTTCTGGAAAAAGCCAAAGAAATTTTTGATGTCACAGAGCTGAGCCATGCTAAAAACCCGGAAGAAAAAGGAACGATTTCCATGTATCTGGACGGAACATGGTATACGCTTGCGATTAAAGATAAGGATCGAAGCGACGACCCGGTGGACGGACTGGATGTTTCGCTGCTGCAGAAGCTGTTTTTAGAACCTGTGCTTGGGATCTTAGATCCAAAGACGGATGAACGGATTGATTTTGTCGGCGGCATCCGTGGATTAAAA
>CATLGN010000309.1 GCA_949935685.1 uncultured Lachnospiraceae bacterium
TGGAAACATTCAATTCCTGTGAACCGGAAATCAGCAACGAAGGCGCACTGGCGCTGGCACAGGCTTACGGCAAACCCGGATTCGGCGGCAGCGACTCCCACCGGCCCGACTGCGTCGGCACTGCCTCCACAATATTTTCCGAAAATATCGAATCCGAAACCGATCTGATCAATTACATTCTTTCCGGAAACAGTACGGCAACGGGCGGATATTATTATCACGGTACGACAAAGGAAAAGCTCGGACGAATCAACCAGCTTCTCGTCTTCTCTTTCTGGTTCTACAACAAGGGTTCCGGCCTGTTGCGCAGTCACAAACGCTCTGCCGCCCTGCGGGAAGACGACGAAAATACATTACAGATGTATGAAGATAGCCGCAATGGAATTCAGATATAGCATCCGACTTCTATATTGCATTTTCCTTTTCTGGTCCTGTGCGTCATACCATAATAGACAAATTTTCCGTATCCCCGCACGGTAACGGTATCACCGGCCTGGGGAACGCAGTCCGTGCGTTCCTGCTGCCTGCCGTTGACAAAAATCTTTTTCTCACCAAACAACGACTGGCTCTTCTCTCTTGACAGGCCGCATACTCTGGCGATAACCGCGTCCAGCCGCTCGGATGACACCTGATACCGACGTCTCTCCTGAAGCGGCTCCTGTTCCTGTTGCATTTCCGCACAGGGAACGCACATTACGGAAGTGTGTTTTACTCTCGTAAGATTCTCAATCAGATACGGCGCAATCGTCTCCGTACAGTACAAAAAGGCACGGTGATCCCGTACTGCAATATCGCCAATCGTACTCCTGTCGATCCCCAGATTCATACAGGCGCCAAGAAAATCCCGATGCGTCAGACTGTCCGCAAACTTTGCAAGAAGCGGCCGGATCTCCAGACACACAATCGGAAAAGGCTGTTCATAACCGAGCGTTTCTTCATTTCCAAACCGTATCATCTGCCGCTCGCATCCTTCCCGTCCCCCGGACAGCGCATGCGGCACATGCGACAATTCCCGCTCCATCCGATAAAAAACATCCAGTTCCGCCATCCCCAGAAACCCCGTAAAACAATATACATTTTGCATATAGCACTTTTCCGCCAGTTCCCGGAAGCGGTTCCGGCACTGCGATAACGTTTTTTCCGATTCTGCTGCCATAGAAATATATTCCCTCTGAATCCTGTCTCACGAAAAATCAATCACTGGTTTTTTCGGCGCCTTTGCCGGGACGACGGATACCGCATGCAAAATCGGTCCTTCTCCGTCGTAATCCGCCCAATACTCCCAGCGCATGGTAGCCGTCACCGTTACCCATTCCCGGTCTTTCAATGCAGCCGCGCCGTCGTATTCACAGGCAAATCCAAGAAAAGCCATATCGTCCGCGCAGCAGGTCATCGCCATCCGCCCCGGCACAAAATAATCCGGCGGAAAGCCCTGCGGCTTCAATACCATCGCTGTAAACACAAGCGTCTTATCCCGGTATCGCTCCGCATGATCAAGCGCGTCCAGATACCAGATGCCATAACCGGTATTGTCCAGTTCCAGCGTATCCTGATGCAGATCGTAGGGAAGTTCGTCTTCCATAATGGCGTTCACTTCCCCGTTTGCATCCTCAAAAATAATGTCCGCCTTCTGATTGATTGCTTTGACATTCCGCTTATAACTGCTCAGATCCGCTATGCCATCGCAGCGATTAAAGATAATCATATCGGAGTTTCGCAGCATTTCCGCAAGAAGCGAACGCATATTGGTATAATACACGGGAAAGGTCGAAGCGTCGATCGTTGTAATCTGCTGTTCAATCCTCCAGTGCCGGGGCAGCTTCATTTCTTTAAAATTCCACATACCGTTGTATTCAATAATAATCCGCTCCGGTTTGTGCCGCTTCTCCAGCATCACCAGCGCCTGCGTCGTAAAATCTTCTTTTTCCTCTATGACCTCCAGCGCCGTACGGCTGCTTTTCAGAAGCTTCGCGTCAAACTCCACTTCTCCTTCCTCGCACAGAATCAGCAACGTCTTTTCTGGAATCCGAAAATACGGCTGTTCCAGTGTGTAACGGATAAATTCAGACTTCCCGCTCTCCAGAAAGCCATTGATCATATATACCGTTTTCATAATAACCCCTCTTATTTCATAAACAGCGCTTCCAGTCTGTCTTCCCGCATCCCGGAGCCAATCACACAGATCTTTCCCGTCACTTCCGGACTGCCGTCCCGGATGTCCGTCTCGCCCGGAACATAGTCAAAATACGTCCAGCCGCCGCTGCCGTCCGGCAGCATCCCCTTGGCGCGGAGAATCAGGCCGTACGTCTTTTCATCTTCCAGCGCCTGCAGCGCGGCCGCAATTTCCTCCTTTGTGTAGGAAGACGCCGTTTCTCTGCCCCAGCTTGTAAATACTTCGTCCGCATGATGGTGGTCGTGGTCGTGGCAGCCGCAGGTACAATCCGGCCCATGATCATGGTGATGCCCGTGTTCCCCGCCGTGATGGCAATGGTCTCCATGGCCTTTGTCCCCGTCGTGATGCGCATGACTGTGGTGCGCACGGGTTTCTTCCAGCAATTCCTGCGTCCAGTCGTTCCCGGCTTCCATCGTCTGCAGGATCTGCCCGCCGCTAAGTTCCTCCCACGGTGTCGTGATTATGGTTGCCTTCGGATTATGCTCGCGGATAATCTCCACCGCCTTTGCCGTC
>CATLGN010000310.1 GCA_949935685.1 uncultured Lachnospiraceae bacterium
CACGCATTCACGTCATTGGATACACGCTGCACGGAATCTTTTGCCCCTTTGGCGTGATCGGTCAGAATTTCCGTCGTTGCCGTCACTTCTTCCATACCTGCGGCTAACTGCTCCATCGTGCTGGATGTATCGGCCGCATCTTCCTGTGTCTTTTCCACAAGATCATAAACATTCTGCTGCTCCGCCGATACCTGCAGGCTCGAACGCCGGATATTGCGGATCAGATTTTCCAGTATTTCCAGAAACTGATTGATACCGGATGTCAACACCGCCGTTTCGTCCTTCGACCGTATCGTAATCCGCCTGCTCAGATCCGCATCCTTATTTTGGATGGAACGTATCATGGCCTGCAGTTCCTTTGTCGCAAGGTTGATTGGCCGCACAATAACAGCATTGGCGATAAAATAAACGACGATCGTCGCCGCTATGGTAAATACCATGGCAATGACAATAATCCGGTTGCTGGATGCGGCCGTCTCCGTCAGCGCGGCATAACCCGTCTCGAATTCCTGCGTGCTGTATTCATTCAACTGTGTTATGTATTTTTCCAGATTGCTTACCGATACCCCGAGCGTATTGTTGATATAGATAATTGCCATTTCTTTTTTTCCGCCGGCGCTGTTGGCAATAATACTGTCCACCGTGTTGAGAAACGCCTTAATCTTATCCTCAAATCCCGCAAACACCTTCTGTGTTTCCTCGTCCGTAATGCCTTCCTTATATGTCTTCATCGAAGCCTGCAGCTCATTTTTGCTCTCGTCTATCTGTTTCTCATAAGAACGCATGGAAGACTCCGCGCTTGTCATGGCATGGCATAACGTAACACGGTAAATCTCCTCATAATCCCGGTTGATCGTCTGAATCACGAGCAGATCCTGTACCTGTTTTCCGAGCAGTGCGGAACTTTCTCTGTTGATAATTCGGATGTTCATGCTCAACATCTGCAACGAAACAAGGAAAATCGCCACCAGCACACCTACCACCGCCAAGAATTTAAACGCTATTTTTTTCATACGTTCCTCCATCATATACAATTTATATAAGCCTTGTGTTACTATTTTAGTACAGTATGACTATACTTTCAACCGATTTCCCTTATTTTTTTGGCTATGCCTGTGCTACTTTTGCTTATCAAAGCAAATACTGTCTCATTCGCTCCAGAATGCTTTCGGTCAGGGTCAGAAGCATCTCCCCATCCTTTTCCACAACACCGCATTTCTTATAACGGTGCTGGAGGTAAGCGCCTTTGGCATAAAAGGCCATCCGGCCTCCAAAATCCTGCAAAAGCGCCGGAATCCGTTCCGCCCTCACATCGGCGTGTCCGGCAAACGTAAAGGTCAGCACTTCATTTTTCCCCTGCACGTCAGACAAAAACAAGTCGTGCGCCTGCTTGCGCAGCAGCGAGATGCGGAGCAGGTTTTCCACCGGCCGCGGAATATCCCCGAAACGATCCGTCAGTTCTTCTCTCATATCGCTGCATTCGGTTTCATCCTCAATGCCTGCAATCCGCTTATAAATACACGGACCGTGTCCCAAGTCAATCATATAATGATAAAAAGTAAACGGCTTCCCTTCTTTCTCTCTCTCCAACATCAGCTCAGCAAGTTTCTCATACTGCGAAAGAACAACTGGAAGGTCTTCCTCCGTCAGTTCGGAGGGGTCGCCAGGCGCACAGACTACCGGCTCCATACTAAGTTCTGTAAACCCAAGTGCAAGCATCTGCTTGATGTCCTCTAAAAAATCCGGGTTGGCATGGGTAAACGTTCCACGCATATAATAATTTTTTCCGCCCCTCGCTGCCACAAGCTTCTGAAACTTCGGCACAATCTGCTCAAAGCTGCCGATTCCTGCATAATCCACACGGAACCGGTCGTGAATTTCTTTTCTTCCATCCAGGCTGAGCACTACGTTGCTCATTTCCTGATTGGCAAACTCAATCACATCATCATCAATCAAAAGACCGTTTGTTGTCAAAGTAAAACGGAATTTCTTGTTATGTTCTTTCTCAATGCTTCTGGCATATGCAACAAGCTCCCGCACCACATCAAAATTCATCAGAGGCTCACCGCCAAAAAAATCCACTTCCAGGTTCTTACGGCTGCCGGAGTTCGCCACAAGAAAATCAAGCGCCTGTTTTCCTACTTCAAAGCTCATAACTGCCCTGTCCCCATGATATTTGCCCTGACTGGCAAAACAATAAGAACAGTTTAAATTGCATGTATGGGCAATATGCAGGCACAGCGCTTTTACTACCCCCGCCGTCTTTTCTTTCAGACGTCCTGCCATCGGCTCGAAATGGTCTGGCGCAAACAGCTTTCCGGAATCTTTCAGCGCAGCAATCTGCTCGTAACACTCCTCTAAATCCTGTGGAGTCACATCCTCATGCCCTGCATATTTTTCCTTCATCTCCTGAAGAACAATTTCTTTTTCTTTATCTTCAAACATAGCAATCATATCATAAGCAGCTTCATCCACTACATGGACGGAGCCGGAGCAGACGTCCAGTACAATATTGTAACCGCCAAGCTGATATTGATGTATCATAAACCAAATCTCCTTCTGTATACAAAGCAAAAGGCTGCCGCAAAATCCGAAGGCAGTACAATATATGGAATTGGCGATTTGCCAAAAGCCATATATGACATTACACTTCCGTTTTACAACAGCCTCTCCACACCTTTGATT
>CATLGN010000311.1 GCA_949935685.1 uncultured Lachnospiraceae bacterium
AATGAATCTGTATCAGAAAACGGCGGGTGTCGTGGGAACCGGCAAGATCGGACAGGCGATGATCCGCATTCTGAAAGGATTTCGGATGCAAATCATCGCATACGATCCGTATCCCAACCCATCGGCAGACGTCCGGTATGTCTCATTGGAAGAACTGATGAAACAGTCGGATATTATCAGCCTGCACTGTCCGTTGACAGACGATACGCGCCATCTGATCAACCAGAAAACCATTTCACTGATGAAAAAGGGGATCTATCTCGTCAATACGTCGCGCGGCGCATTGATCGATACGGAAGCGTTGATTGACGGGCTTTTGGAAAAACGGTTCGGCGGCGTGGGGCTGGACGTGTACGAGGAAGAAGAGGGCGTTTTCTATGAAGACCGCTCCAATGAGATTATTATGGACGAAAATCTTGTCAGACTGACATCCTTTCCGAATGTATTGATCACATCCCATATGGGATTTTTCACAAAGGAGGCGACACAGGCCATTGCGCAGACGACGCTGGAAAATGCCTATGCGCTGGAGACGGGCAAAGAACTGGTCAACGAAGTACTGCCGGGGCGGAGCTGACACTTGTATTTTACGCGGGAATCCGATATGATGATAGAAAAGCGCGGTTGGAGGTGGGAGGATGGAAAGGAAAAACGCTCCCTGGGAAATCAGGCCCGCATACCGGGAAGAGTGGCAGGACGCCATGGCTCTGGCCTGGAAAACGTTTCTGAAATATGAGGCGGATGATTACACGGCCGAAGGAATCAAAAGTTTTCGGGATTTTATTACGGACAATTCATTGTACCGGATGTTTCTGGCAGGGGGATATGAGATGGTTGTGGCCATGGACGGCACTGTAATGGTGGGAATGATCACAGTGCGCAGCGGCGGCCATATTTCTCTGCTGTTTGTGGATGAAAAGTACCACAGAAAAGGCGTCGGCACGTCTCTGATGCGGTATTTGTGCAATTATCTGCTGACGGAGGCGGGGGTGTCGCGGGTCACGGTAAATGCTTCTCCATATGGTGTCGCGTTTTATCATAAACTGGGGTTTCGGGATACGGGACTGGAGATACAGCAAAGCGGGATCCGTGTTACGCCGATGGAATTTATCATGTAAACGGCGGCGGGTAAACGAGGATAAGGGGGATGCTCCATGCGGGCAATGGATTATATCAGCAGTAAGGGGATTTGTTATCTGTTATGTGATGCTCTGAGCCTGATTGATAAAAGACCAATTGAACACGGTATGCGGGTGGCGTATATGATGATGAAACTGCTGGAATGCAAAGGCGGCTACGATGAATACGAGATTGCCGAATTTATGTTCCTGTCCATGATTCATGATATTGGCGCATACAGGACGAATAAGCTGACTGACGAAATGGGCTATGACACGGAGGAAGCCGGAACGCCCCATGCGGTTTACGGCGGGATTTTTTTAAAGAATACGTCCCCGTTCGGCACACGTTCGGACATTATCCTGTATCATCATCTGCCCTATGCAAAGGTCAGCCGGGTAAACTATGAGTACAGTAAAATCGCCATGTACCTGCACCTTTTGGAAGATGTGGACAGCCTTTTTCGGAAAGACGGTGTGGATGCGGATATTCGCAAAATGGAAAGTGAGGCAGGGAAGCGTTATCTCCCGGAAGCGGTGTCGCTGTTGATCCGGTGCGTATATCAGGATAATATGCTGGCACATTTAAATTCGGGCGAATACAAAACGGAATTGCAGGATTATATGGAGAATATTCTCTTTACGAATGAGGAAAAAGAGAATTATGTCCGTTTTATCATGCATTGTTTCAGCCTGCAGGGCAGGATGCGGACGCTGGAAGCCATTATGTGCTGCTGTATTGCGGATGAGATTGCGGAAAGCATGGAGCTGGTCAGCCGGGAGAAGGATAAACTGTATTATGCGTCAATGTTGCATGACATCGGCATTTTGGGAATCGACAAGGATATTATGAAGTCCGGCAGGCTGACGGAAGAGGAACGGATACGTTACCGAAAGCATGTGGAGATCGGGCGGGAATTGCTGAAAAAATATTTTTTGGTGCAGGATATTGTCGATATTGCGGCAGCGCATCATGAAATGCTGGACGGCAGCGGGTATCCCGCCGGTCTGAAAGAAAACCAGATTAATGCCAATCAGGCCATTTTGCAGGTTGCGGATAATATAACGGCTGTTATGAACATGAAAAAGAAGCTCAGTAAGGCCGAGCTCTTTGGTGTCCTGCAGAAACAAACGGAGCGCAGGCGCCTGAATAAAAGGGCGGTGCGGGGATTGGTTGAAAATTATAATGCGATTGATAACCGGATACGGACGGAGACACAGGAGTTTCTGGAGATGCATGTCCGCATCAATAACCGATATAATCGTCTGACAGGGCAAAGCTCGGGAGAAGAAGAATGAAAAGTCTGTTTAATCTGGATAGTCCGGTTATGGCATTTTTAAGCCGGGTCGGCGATATGATCTGGTTGAATGTGCTGACAATCCTCTGTTGTATCCCGGTGGTGACGGCGGGGGCAGCGCTGACAGCGCTGCATTATGTATGTATCAAGATGGCCCGGAATGAGGAAGGCTATCTGACAAAGAGCTATTTCCGGTCATTTCGCCAGAACTTCCGACAGGCGACAATTCTGTGGATTTTGCTTCTGTTGATTCTGGCGGTGGCAT
>CATLGN010000312.1 GCA_949935685.1 uncultured Lachnospiraceae bacterium
AGGCCAATATCAAAGAGGATTATCCGCTCTGCGGTATGGATGAAAGCACCGTTGATTATCTGCGGGCGGCTCTGGCGCTCCGGTTCGGTGAGTATGACGCGGCCATGAAACTGGTGTCGGGCATTATCGCTTCCCGGGAGGCGGGAAGCCGTATCAAAGATCGGGCGAGGGATTTGAAAGACGAAATTGTCAAACAGACAAAGGGCCAGAGCGAGGCATGAATGATCTGGTCATAGAACTTGACAGCCGCAGCGGCAGACATTTATATGAGCAGATTTATGACCATATCAGACGGGAGATCCGGGAAGGGAAACTTGTGCACGGCGAAAAGCTCCCTTCCACCCGCTTTCTGGCGTCGTATCTGCAGGTGTCCCGCAGCACAGTGGATCTTGCTTATGAACAGCTTTTATCGGAAGGGTATATCGAATCCCGTCCGTATAAAGGCTTTTTTGTTTGCAAGATAGAAGAATTGTATGATCTGAACGTTTCCGGCGAAAGCGCGGAGGTGTATGAGGAGGAGAAAAAACGGGATTTCCTGTATGATTTCTCTCCCAACGTGGTGGAACTGGGGAGCTTTCCGTTCGGGACATGGAAGAAGATCACGCGGGAAATTCTGACGGACGATAAAAAGGAGCTGTTTGCGTTGGGGAATCCGCAGGGCGATGCGGAGCTGCGCGCAACGATCTGTCACTATCTGCATACGTCCCGGGGCGTCAACTGTACGCCGCAGCAGGTTGTGATCGGCGCCGGCAACGATTATCTGCTGATGCTTCTGGAGAAAATACTGGGAGGCGGCAGGCACATTGCGTTGGAAAATCCGACTTATAACAGAGCATATCGCATGTTCCGGTCATTTGACTGGCAGGTGGATACGATCCCCATGGATGAGAGCGGTATGCGGGCGGATGCGTTGTATGAGAGCCGGGCGGATCTGGCTTATGTCATGCCGTCGCATCAATTTCCGACGGGAATTGTCATGCCGATCGGCAGAAGACTGGAACTGCTCCGGTGGGCGGCGCGGGCGGAAGATCGTTATCTGATCGAGGACGATTATGACAGTGAATTCCGTTACCGGGGCAAACCGATTCCGTCTTTGCAGGGCTCCGACCAGTCGGACCGGGTTATCTATATCGGTACGTTTTCCAAAGCGATTGCGCCGGCGATACGAATCAGCTATATGGTATTGCCCGGGCGGCTGCTCGCCCGTTACCGCAGACGGTGCATGTTTCTTTCCTCCACGGTGTCCCGTATCGACCAGTCCGTATTGAATCAGTTTATCCGGGACGGCGCGTTTGAACGGCATCTGAATAAGATGCGCAAAATTTACGGGAGCCGGCACGATATGCTGCTCAATGCCTGTCGAAAATATATTGCGAATGGGACTGTCTCGGGGGAAAACGGAGGGCTGCATCTGATTTTGCATTATCAGGGGAAAAAAACGGAAACAGAACTGCTTGCGCAGGCGGCAGAAAAGGGAATCCGGCTCTATGGCATGGCGGATACCTATATCGGAAGACTGCCAGAGAACTGGCAGCCTACATTGATATTAGGATACGCCGGCCTTCAGGAACAGGAAATTGAAGCGGGTATTAAGCTCCTGTCAGATTGCATCTAAGGAACCGTCGCTGTCATCATCGTCATCATCGAAAAATTCTTCGACTGTCGTGCCGGAAGCGTCTTTTGCATCGGACTTGCTGCTGTCAGCGTTCGCGGAATCCGTGTTTAAAGAAACATAGGAACGCTCGCCGTCGGATTCTTCCTCGGAATCATCATCCAAATCTTCATAATCGTCTTCCCCTGCGGCGTTGGACTGCCTGTTTTTCATAAAATAATAAGCGCCCGCAAACGCCGCTCCGATGGTGGAGACGAAAAGAAGGAATTTACCAAATTTTTTGGCCATAGTGTTTCTCCTTTCACTTTTGTATGTTACTTCTATTATAATCTTATTTTATGAAAATGCAAAGAAAATATGTATACAAATTCCTTGCAAGGCTTTGGCAACTATGATAAGATAAGATTCGACCCGTATGGTCAATTACATAAGAGGAGCGCCGGCGATGAACGAGAAATTTTTTGATCTGAAAAAAGAAAAACAGGACCGAATGATTAACGCGGCGCTGAAAATATTTGCGGAAAACGGATTCCGCAGGGCCAGTACGGACGAAATGGTAAAAGAGGCCGGCATCAGCAAGGGGCTTTTGTTTCATTATTTTATCAGCAAGACGGGACTGTATCAGTTCGTCTTTGATTACAGTGTGAAATATCTGGTTATGGAGATGACTTCTTCGGTCAATAAGCAGGAGACGGATTACTTTCAGATCTGCCGTCAGATCGAGAAAGCGAAACTGGGGACGATGAAAAATTTTCCGTATATGCAGTTGTTTTTGCTGCGGGCGGAATGTGAGGAGGCGCCGGAGGCGCTGGAAGCGGTACGGGAACCGGCGGAAGCGCTGTTGGAGGCATACGATACGATTCTGAAACGGGTGGACTTTTCCGGCGTCTGCGGCATTGCGTCAGAGCGTCTTGCGAAGATCGTCGATTATACGTTGAACGGATTGCTGGCGGAAATGGTCAGGGAGCCGGAATTTGACCCGAAGTTATATTATAAAGAAGCGCTCCGTTATCTGGAGGACATGGAGAAGCTGTGTGCGGAAACGGAGC
>CATLGN010000313.1 GCA_949935685.1 uncultured Lachnospiraceae bacterium
CGAAACCCGCGTCCAATATGTCCGCAAACTCCTGCAGCGACATCTCTTCTTCCCCGATCAGATCATAGATCTGCTCCAGAAGTTCCATCACCAGCCGATAGATCTGCCCGTATTCCTTCTCCCTGACCGCATCGCCGCTCTCCCGGAATTGCTGTTCCAGATGCGCCAGTTTTTCATACGCCTGACTTTGCACGAGAAAGTCATATAGTTGACCGACATAGTCACGAGCCGTCCTGCCCTCTGTCAGCAGCGGCGCCAGCGTTTCCATCAGTCTCTGCCGCGTGGCATTCAATGCTTCCAGCTCCGCCGCTTCCTCTGCCGAAGCCTCCCGCCGGCTCCTTCTGACAAAAGCCTCCTGCCAGCGCTTCCGCCCCCGTATCCCCTGTCGCAGCACATAATTTTCCAGCCGGTCCGCATCCTCCGCAGCAATGCTGCCAAGCCCGCTGCGCAGAAAATGAAACACCGCTTCATAAGAGAAGTTCTGCAGCAATATTTTCAGTGCGCTCCGCATATATTCGATAAACGGATTCAGCGCAATCCCCTTTGTCGCATCCACATAGCAGGGAATCCCGGAACGGGCGAAAGTTTCCTCCACATAATCCGCATACACCGCCAGATCGCCTGTCACCACCGCAATATCCCGGTACGCAAAGCCTTCCTCCCGCACCAGACGACGGATCTGCAGGCACGTCTGTCGTACCTCCTCCCCCGGCGTCGCCGCCTCCAAAAGGTGGATTGCATCGGTTTCCGCCTCATAGGCTTTGTTGTGAAAACGGAATAATTCCTGTTCCAGATGCGCCATACCCGGATTATTCCGAAAACGGGGAACCGGCTTCCCCTGCAGTACAATATCCGGCCTGCACGGCACGCCTGTCTCCTGCGCCAGACGACGCAGAGAGCGGATCATCTTCTTACTGAAAGCGAAAAGCTTCTGCTCCCCGTCGTCCGTTTCCACGTCTTCATCCCCGTCCATCATCACCGCAACCCGGACTTCCCGGCAGAGCAGCAAGAGCCTGCGGATCACCTGATTCTGCACCGGCGTAAAACCCGTAAAGCCGTCAAAAACCACAACGCTGTCCCGGATCATCTCCGAATGATCCAGCGCCTCGGCCAGCAGCCCGAGCTGCCCCTCCGTCGTCACAAAATCCGACGCCGCTTCCAGAAAGGCGTCATACAAAATCCCAAGATCCTGCAGCTTATAATACAGGCTTCCCCGCGGCCTGGCATATGCCGTCAGCTCCGCAAGCTCCTGTCGCCCGATTCCATACTGCATAAATTCCGAAATGGCTGACTTTACCTCATGGATATAGCCGATCCGCCGCATATGCGCTCCCATGACCTTCAGCCTGTCCTCGCATCCCGCTGCAATCCGCCGCAAAATCAGACTTTTTCCCGTGTCGTCCAGCACCGGCCTGCGACCGCCGCCCGTCTCCTCGAAGATCCGGTGCGCCAGACGCCCGAAACTGAGCACATCGATATTCATAATCCCGCCCCGCGGGTGCCGCGTCACCAGCTCTTTCTGCGTCTGCATCGTAAACTGATCTGGCACCACAATAAAAAAACGGGTGTTTTCTTCTTCCAGCGACCAACGGATCACATCCCGGTACAACCGCTCGCTCTTTCCCGCTCCCGAACTTCCGATACAAAACTGCAGCCCCATATTTGTCCGGCACTCCTTTTCTTTTGCATAACATACGTTATCTAACAGTCGTTATCTCGTTACATTCCGCAGCCATTTCCGCTGCCGATACCGCAGACAACAGAGCGGAAATTTCACCAGCTCATCGCTGAGCAGCAGGAAATAGATCCAATTGACCGGCAGCCGCCAGACAAAGGCAGCCAGCGATCCAAACACAATCGAGCAGCCCCATAAAATACCCGAGTCCAGCAGCATCCCGAAACGGGTATCGCCGCCGCCGCGGAAAATCCCGACCACAAACGTGCCGTTGATGGAATGCGCCACTACATAATATGACATCATCATCAGAAAGCTGTTCATATAAGCCGCCGTTATGCCTGTGTAGCCAAACCCGCTGACAAGCAGCGGCCGTACGAGAAATACGATCGCGCCGCCCAGAAATCCGAAGCAGACCGTCAGCCGCAGCATCCTTCCTGCGCAGACCTCCGCCTCCTCCTTTTTCCCTTCCCCGATCGCCTTCCCGATCAGAATGGCCGTCGCGTTTCCGATTCCAAATACGACGACCGTGGCAAGCTGGCGCATGACCTGCGCGACCGAATTGGCCGCCACCGCGCTACTGCCCAGATGCCCGATCACAGCCGCTATGGCGGAATATCCCGCGCCCCAGAAAAACTCATTCAACACAACCGGGCTGGAATACCGCAGGAAATCGCGAAGCAGTCCGCGGTCCCAATGCATCAAATACGAAAAACGGATGCGGACGACCCGATTCCGAAAGCAGGCATACCAGAGCATAATGACAAGTTCCAGCGCCCTGGCGCAGAGCGTGCCGACCGCCGCGCCGACAATGCCCAGTTCCGGCGCGCCGAAAAGGCCGAAAATCAGCACTGCATTGACGATAAAGTTCAGGATAAGCGACAATCCGTAAACGACAGTCGAAATCATCACTTTTTCGATGCTGCGAATCAGAGTCAGATATGTCATGCTCAAAGCGACCATCGGATAGGTAAAGGCCAC
>CATLGN010000314.1 GCA_949935685.1 uncultured Lachnospiraceae bacterium
CGTCCCAATAGTTTTTCTTTGATCTCCGTATTGATATGGTGCACCGCCCGGGTCGTTCCAAGGCCGAAGTAACGCGGTTCACCGTCCCGCAGCTCCACTGCCTCGAACCGGCCCGTGCTCGCGCCGGAAGGCACCGCCGCGCTCCCGCCGTAACGCTCCTTTGTTATCGTATCCGTCAGCGTCACTTCCGCTTCCACAGTGGGATTGCCTCTGGAATCCAGAATCTCCCGCCCGTGCACATCCGTAATCTCCATATATCGCTTCATTCTCATACCTCCAAAAATCTGTTTTTTAGAAGTATGTCCGAAACAGGAAATTCTATCCTGCGCTTATTGATTAATTCAAAAGCACCCGCGTTGACTTACCCGTCTCCGAAATATTCGTCGGTTCGCCGTCACCTTTGTACGTAGTCCGTTCTTTTACAAAATCCGGGATTTTGCTTTTCAGCATCCGGAAGCTGGACGCATAGCTCTCGCCGTCCGTCTGGTTGCTTTTATAGATAACCGTTACCGTATAATCGTAGTCCAACACATCGTCCGGTACCCAGAAATCCGTGAAGCTTTCCGGATAAATGCTCCCGGCAATCGCCTCGATCTCCTGCCTGTCGTCGAACGCTTCTTCGACGTTAAAATTGGAATACGAATACCGATTGCCGAATTCGTCTTCCTCCACATATAAGTCATACGCCTCCGAATTGCTGTTCTGAATAATAATCTGCTCAATGGTATCCGGGTTCACATACTGGTTTTCATAGACGCCGCTCTCCTCCAGCAGCGCAATGGTCTGCGTAAAGGAAGGGTACACCGGCAGCGAGGCATAGACATAAATCCCCCTGTCAATGCATTCCATGCGAATCTTGCCGCAGGCAAGCTGTTCCAGTCTCCTGGTAAAAGTAAACTGTTTCAAATCTTCCTTATAGGCTTTTTCCAGCTCCGCCGTCGTGAACGCAACATCTTCTTTGCCGCCGGAACCGCTGTCGTAATAAATGCGCAGCCGATTGCCCAGATTGAGCAACGGCTCATTATAAATATTGTAATATCCCTGCTGATATGCCGCATCCGTTACGACAGTGTCCAGAAGCGCTGCTTGCTCCCGATACGCCACCGGGAACTGCCGGTACACATCTTTGCCATTTGTCAGATGATAGCGGATCGTCATATAGCGATAAAATACATCCTCCGTGTCCGCTATCGTCTCCCAGTTCGCCATGCCGGCCGCAGCAAGCTGCAGCACGGGAAGCGTATCGGTGATATGCATATTGTTAAAAATGTAATCCTCCCTGCTGACATTGTTCAGTTCTTCGTCATAGTAGTCCTGATAGCTGTCAAACGCCACGGCAACGTCTGCCACCTGATCCGCATCCGGTACATAGGAATCGTAGCCGAATATATCGAACACAAAGCAGCAGGCAATCACGCCCACGCATCCCCCTGAAATCAGCAATGACTTCCAGCCGTTCTTAATACTGCGGATGTCAAAGTCATAAATTACTTCGATAATCCCGTGGCAGAGCAGCGTGCCTGCCAGCATGCCGAAAATGAGAAACGCATGGCTGCTGCCGGAAAGGCCATAAAACATCAGGCCGCCGCCCAATCCCGCCAGCACGGTGACAGCGATTTTTATAACCGCTTTTGTCTTCGGAAACGCCATGGCCTTGCCGCATACCTCCGCCGGCTTTTTCGTATAACACCAGTATGCCAGCCCGAACGCCACAACGCCGACCGCGAATATCGGCACAAGCCCCGATGCCAACCGGCCGTAATCTAACGTCCTGCCGATATTGTAGGCATCGTCTCCATATATCGTCCCCTCCAGACGGATAAAGCGGACAATCGGAGAAAACATCCATCTCGCCATACGCTCTCCCGTCCTGTAAAAGAAACTGCGGAAGAACAAATCCATATAACCGACCGTCAGGGCATATGCCAATCCGTCATAAAAAAGCAGCACGATCGTACCCATCACAGTCACAATCAGATTGCCGGTCAGCATAACCGCCAGTATGGCAATATTGTAAACGGTCAGATACAAAATTGCGTCCGCGACCAGTGCGGCGCACGCTTCGCCGACCGCCAGAACAATATTGGCGCCCATCGCCTGTGCCATGACAAAGCTCAGCAGCAGGTTGATCAGGTATGACGCAAGATAGATCAGAAGGCCGTTGAGATAAATGGCCGCAAACCGTTTTTCCTTTGTCACCGGCACACTCATATACATATCCAGCTTTTTCCGCTGGTACATATAAGAAAATCCCTGAATCGCCGCGACGATAGCCAGCAGGCCGATAAAGATGCTCCGGCCGCCGCTGAAACCGATCTGCCGGGCAAATATCCTTCCCAGATAGAGATCCATCTGCTTTGCCGCGGTATACATCTTTTCCATGCTGAGCGAAAGCGCCGTAAACACCGGCATGGAGAAAAAGAAAGAGAGAAATATAATGACGGCCAGCCAAACCCTTCTTCTGGCATTTGTTTTCATATTAACCCAAAATGATTTTTTTGATGTCATAGCCCACAACCTCCGTTTCACTGATAAAGATTTCCTCGAGGGAAAGCGGCAGCGCTTCAAAAAATACCGTTCTGATACTTCCGAAATAATTGACTACTTCTTCCCGGCTGCCCCGTACC
>CATLGN010000315.1 GCA_949935685.1 uncultured Lachnospiraceae bacterium
ACCTTACCCATAAACTGGGAGAGTTCCGTGACATAAACCGTATAGTCTCCGTAAAGCGCCTGATAAACTACCATCCGCTCCCCCGTCTCCGAATGTATGGCCGGCGTTACGATCCGGTACAAATCTCCTTTATAATGTCTGTATATCTGATTGGCTTTTGGAATTTCTCTCATAATTTCACCCGACTCCTGTCTTCCCTGATTCTGTGTCATGGCAATTCCTCCCATACTTATCTCTCCGCGCACTTTTGGCGCTTTCCGGAACAGAACTGTCATCGCATGTTACTAATGTATCATATTTTACCCCGAAAAACAATTGCAGTATCCTTTTTTCTGTGCTAACATGATTAGCAATGTTACTGCAACGGCAAAAAGGAGAAATGAAATGGCTGAACATACGAAAATACCTTATAAAATTTATCTGGAAGAAAACGAAATTCCCACCGCGTGGTACAATCTGCGCGCCGATATGAAAAACAAGCCCGCGCCACTTTTAAATCCCGGCACCCTCCAGCCAATGACCGCACAGGAACTGCAGGATGTCTTCTGTGACGAGCTCGTTGCGCAGGAACTGAACGATACGACTGCCAATATCCCGATTCCGCAGGAAATTCAGGATTTTTATAAAATGTACCGGCCGTCGCCGCTCGTAAGGGCTTATTGTCTGGAGGAAAAGCTGCAGACACCTGCCAAAATCTATTATAAATTTGAAGGAAACAATACGAGCGGCAGCCACAAGCTGAATTCAGCCATTGCGCAGGCATACTACGCGAAGAAACAGGGCCTGAAGGGCGTCACGACCGAAACCGGCGCGGGACAGTGGGGAACAGCGCTCTCCATGGCCTGTTCTTATTTCGGGCTGGACTGTCTCGTCTATATGGTAAAAGTTTCTTATGAACAAAAGCCGTTCCGCCGGGAAGTGATGCGGACCTATGGCGCAACCGTCACGCCTTCGCCGAGTATGACAACGGAGGTCGGAAAGAAGATTCTCGCCGAGCACCCCGGAACGACCGGAAGTCTGGGCTGTGCAATCTCCGAAGCGGTGGAGGCGGAGTCCACACGGGAGGGGTATCGCTACGTTCTGGGCAGTGTTTTGAATCAGGTATTGCTCCATCAGACCGTAATTGGCCTGGAGACAAAGGCCGCCCTTGACAAGTACCATATCGTACCGGATATTATTATCGGCTGTGCCGGCGGCGGTTCCAATCTCGGCGGACTGATTTCTCCGTTTGCAGGAGAGATGATCCGCGGCGAACGAAATTACCGCATTATCGCCGTAGAGCCTGCATCGTGTCCGAGTTTTACCCGCGGTGTTTTCGCCTATGACTTCTGCGATACCGGAAAAGTGTGCCCGCTGGCCAAAATGTATACGCTCGGAAGCGGCTTTATCCCGTCTGCCAACCATGCAGGCGGCCTGCGCTATCACGGGATGAGCCCCGTCCTCTCACAGCTCTATCACGACGGCATTATGGAAGCAGTCAGTGTGGAACAGTCGGCCGTATTCGAGGCCGCTGTCCGCTTCGCCCGGGTGGAAGGTATCCTTCCCGCCCCGGAAAGCAGCCATGCCATCCGCGTGGCCATTGATGAAGCGCTGAAATGTAAGGAAACCGGAGAGGAAAAAACGATCGTATTCGGTCTGACCGGAACCGGCTATTTCGATATGGTTGCCTACGAGAAATATAACAACGGAGAAATGCAGGATTATATTCCCAGTGACGCTGAGCTGCAAAAAGGATTTGACGGCATTCCGCGTTTCCCGGGAAATGAATTCTGAGTCGGATGTATCCTGGATAGAAAAAAAGAATCGCGTTTTCGCGTGACAGGCTCTTACCTGTAGAATAAGATTGGGCTGCTGAATTTCTCAGTAGCCCAGTTTTTTGAGTAATGCGCTGCATCCCTCCACAATATCATCATATGTCTCGTCAAAATTTCCCGTATACCAGGGATCTGCGATCTCATCTCCCGCCCGGTCCGTATAATCGAGCAGCAGAGACAATTTTCCCTCCCGGTCAGAGCCGACAATCCGCTCCATGCTGCGCAGGTTCCAGCGGTCCATACCGATCAGATAGTCGTATTCTTCATAGTCTCTCCGGGTCATCTGACGCGCATATTTTCCGGCCGTGCTGATGCCCTCTCTGGCAAGCCGGGTACGTGTCCCACGGTGTACGGGATTGCCGATTTCCTCCGCACTGGTAGCAGCGGAAGCGATAAGAAAATCATCGGCTACGCCGGCTTTCTGAACCATGTCCTTCATAATGAATTCCGCCATGGGGGAACGGCAGATGTTGCCGTGGCAAATAAATAATATTTTTATCATACTTCTCATAACTCCTTATATCTCGGTATATCCTTGTTTTTTCCCATGTTTTCAAGGTTTTCTCCATGATCCTCAAAACACGGTTCCTCGTATATCTTATCATAACCCGGTATATTTTGTCCCCCAAAATGAGTAGAAAAAAGGTAAATTGTCCTTTTTTCTGCTCATTCCAAAGGTAAATTCTACCTCGCTCTCTTCATTTTCTCTTCCAGATCCCTTATCTCTTTTTCCACATCCTCATACTCATAATGAGTATAGTATTGTAACGTGGTTCGGATGTCAGCATGTCCCATGAGATATT
>CATLGN010000316.1 GCA_949935685.1 uncultured Lachnospiraceae bacterium
TATCATGTGAAAAAGCGGCTACGAACCTGATGCAATTTTCCGCCACTTGCCGGTCCGATACTGCGCAAAGGAAATGGCCCAGTTGATAAACCAGCCGACCGGAATCGCGTACCAGATCATCGCTATGCCAAACCGCGGCGCCAGACAGGCCGCGATCATAACGCGGAAAAACAGATTCGCCAGATTGGCAACCGTAAACATCTTCATATCCCCGGCGCCCCGCAGCAGTCCGTCCACCGTCATCTTAAAGCCGATCAGGCAGAAGAACCAGCCCATAAAGCGCAGATAATCCTCCGCTGTGGAAACGGCCGCCGCCGTGCCGTCCGTCCCGAGAAAAAGCGAGACGATCGCACCGTAAAACAGTTCCAAAGCGAGACAGATCACCGCGCCGCAGGCAATGACCATCCACTGTGAGACATGATACCCCTCCACAACACGTTCCTGTTTGCGCGCACCGATATTCTGCGCCGTATAGGACGACAACGCATTGCCAATGCCGGCCATCGGCACGATACAGAGCGACTCCACCCGTATCCCCGCCGAAAATCCGGCGAGCGCTTCCGTCCCAAAACCGTTTACGACCGATTGTACCAGCATCATGCCGACGGAAATCGTAGACTGCTGTAAAACAGACGGTAGCGCAATCTTTGTCATATTCCGCAGCTCCGCCAGATCGAATGCCTTTCTCCGCCGTCCCGCAAGCTTTTTGAGCTCATAACAGAGTACGCCCAGAGAGAGAAGCGCCGAAATCCCCTGCGCGATCCAGGTTGCCCATGCCACGCCGGCAACCCCCATCCCATATTGTCTGACAAGCAGCAAATCCAGCGCAATATTAAACAGCGAGGAAAAAATAAGAAAAAACAGCGGAATCCGCGATTTTCCAAGCGCATTAAACATGGAAGAAAACACATTGTACATAAACAGAAACGGCAGGCCGCAAAAATAAATATTCAGGTATGCAGCCGCCAATGGCAGCACATCGTCCGGCGTATGCAGCAGAATCAATATCGCTTTGCAAAACAGCAGGCCAAATGCGCCAAGCAAGATGCTGACGCCCAAGAATGCCAGACAGGCCGTACTGATCGCCGTTTTCATGGCGTCGTATGTTTTACCGCCGAAATACCGGCTGACAATGACCGAGGCCCCGATGCCGCCGCCGATCGCAACGCAGATAAAAATATTGGTCAGCGCGTACGACGCGCCGACGGCCGCTAACGCCTCTTCTCCCACAAACCGGCCGACAATGGCCGAATCTGCCATCGTATACATCTGTTGAAACAGATTGCCGACAATCATCGGCAGCGCAAAAATCAGCAGCGCCGACGCCGGTTTTTTTTCTGTCAGATAATCTTTTCCCATATGCCGCTCCTTACCGTCTTTTTCATCTTCCCCAATACTCCTGATTATATATATGAGAATGGCAAAAGAGAAAGCATCGTCAAAAACGCTTTCTCTTTTCCCGCTTCATTCATCTACAGCCGGAATCATTATTCCAGTGTATCGATCCACGTCTTTATCTCCTGCTCATCCAGACGCCCATTCAACAGCCTGCCCTCTTTTATCACAGCCGTGGCGGACACGCTGCTTTTCAACCGCTCCGCTGTCCTTCCGAAGCCGCTGCCGCCGGACGTGGCAAACAGAATGATCGTCTTCCCTGAAAAATCATACGTTTCCAGAAAGGTGTTGATAATGGTCGGCGCGACATACCACCAGATCGGGAATCCCAGAAATACCAAATCATAGGATTCCATCCCATCCACCTGTCCGGTAATCGCAGGACGCGAAGAAGCGTCGCTCATTTCCACACTGCTGCGGCTTTTTTTATCATTCCAGTTCAAATCCGCCTGCGTATAGGGGACTGCCGGTTTGATTTCATACAGATCCGCGCCTGCCGCAGACGCAAGCGCCTTTGCCGCTTTTGCAGTGACACCGCTCGCCGAAAAATATGCCGTCAATATTTTTGCCATACGAACTTCCCTCCTGTTATAACAATGCCGCTTTGACCCGCTCCAGATGATCCCGGATTGCGATATGCTGCGGGCAGGCTTCCTCACATTTGCCGCATTTGATGCATGCATCCGCGTGTTTCAGACCGCGGCCGGACACAAGCCAGTCCGCCTGCCCCTTGGCCGCCGCCAGATCGCCATACAGCGTCAGGTAATTCATCGCCGTAAAAGAGCCGGAAATCCCGATCTGCATCGGACATACTTTCGCACAGTAATTGCAGGTCGTACACGGGATCAGCGGAATTTTCCCCAGCTCCTCCTGCGCCTGCGCCAGCGTCCTTTTCTGAATTTCACTCAGGCCGTTAAACGTCTTCATATAAGACAGATTGTCTTTCATCTGTTCCACATTGCTCATCCCGGAAAGAACGGTAATCACCCCGTCCAGATCGGCCGCAAAACGGACTGCCCATGATGCCACGGAGGATTCCGGCTCCGCTGCCTTCAGAACGCCCGCCACAGATTCCGGCGGCGTCGCCAGCATCCCGCCCTTGACAGGCTCCATAATAATCACGGGCTTTCCATGTTTTCTCGCCACTTCATAGCAGCGCCGCGACTGTACGGCCGGATTGTCCCAATCCGCATAATTGATCTGAAGCTGGACAAATTC
>CATLGN010000317.1 GCA_949935685.1 uncultured Lachnospiraceae bacterium
CGACGTGATGAGCGATATGGTATCTTCTGCGTTTGGCTCGCTTGCGATGATGACAAGCGTACTCGTGTCACCAGAAGGCGTATATGAGTATGAGGCGGCGCACGGCACGGTGCAGCGGCATTATTACAAGCATCTGGCGGGTGAGGAGACTTCCACCAACTCCGTGGCAACCATTTTTGCGTGGACAGGCGCACTGAAAAAGCGGGGGGAACTGGACGGCATTGCGGAGCTGGCTGCCTTTGCGGAAAAGCTGGAAAAAGCGACCATACAGACGATAGAAAGCGGACGAATGACAAAGGATCTGGCGCTGATCACTTCTCTGAAAGATGTCCGGGTATTGAACAGCGCGGAATTTATCCGTGAGATTCGAAAGACATTGGAACAGATTTAAAATATATAAGGCGGAGGCGTTAGTCCTCCGCCTTTTCACTGAGCGTTTCCCATTCCGTATACAGGCTGTCCAGTTTTGCCGTATTTTCTTCTTTTTCCCGGGAGAGGGCGGCAAGTTTCGCCGCGTCCGTGCAGTTTTCCGGCAAAGCCATAAGACTGTCCAGTTCTTCGTTTCGGCTTTCCAGCGTTTCGATGGCGTGTTCCGTCTTTTTCAAATCATTTTCCAGCTTTCGCTTTTGGGCCTGTTGCTGCCTTTGATTTTTCCATTCCTGTTTGGACTCTTTGTCGACGGCGGACGCGATGGGAGCGGACGGGGAGACTGCCGTGTGCTCCGGGACTGCCTGTGATTTTTTTTCCAGGTAATAATCATAGTTGCCCAGATAATTTGTCAGTGTCCGCTCCGACAGATCGAGGATGCGGTGCGCCGTCCGATTGATAAAATACCGGTCGTGCGATACATATAAAACGGTTCCTTCATAGTGATTCAATGCGTCTTCCAGTATTTCTTTCGACATAATGTCCAGATGATTGGTCGGTTCGTCGAGGATAAGGAAATTGGATTCGGAGAGCATTAATCGGGCAAGAGAGACACGCCCCCGTTCCCCGCCGCTCAATTCCCGCACCAGTTTGAATACATCGTCGCCGGTAAAGAGAAAAGCGGCAAGCGTATTGCGGATCTCCGTATTGGTAAGCGTCGGATAGGCGTCTGCAATTTCTTCAAACAATGTCTTATCGGGGTGCAGGACATGGTGTTCCTGATCGTAATAACCGATCTGCACATTTGTCCCGGTACGGATTTGGCCTTCGTCGGCCGGGAGCAGATCATTGATAATTTTCAGGATCGTTGTTTTTCCGGTTCCGTTACTGCCGATCAGCGCCACATGTTCTCCGCGTTTCAGCGCAAAGTTCAGTTGGTCGAAAAGGGTGACGCTGTCAAAAGATTTTTTCAGGCCGGTAACGGACAATACGTCATTTCCGCTGAGAATACGGGGCGTAAG
Source organism: uncultured Lachnospiraceae bacterium (assembly GCA_949935685.1). GTDB lineage: Bacteria > Bacillota > Clostridia > Lachnospirales > Lachnospiraceae > VSOB01. The sequence goes on from CATLGN010000317.1 coordinate 1,389, forward strand.
ACGCATTTTCATATCAGCTCGCGCCTGTGTGGGTTTTTCCAGCACATCGATTTTCTGCAGCATTTTTTCCCGGCTTTCGGCGCGCCGGATTGACTTTTCCCGGTTAAAGGAGCGCAGCTTTTCAATGACTTCTTCCTGATGCCGGATTTCCCGCTGCTGGTTCTGCCAGGCGTTCCAGCGGGAGATACGGAGTTGTTCTTTTTTGGCGGCATAGTCCGTATAGTTGCCGGAAAATACCGTCGTTTCCGCCAGATCGATCTCCACAATCTTTGTCACGATACGATCCAGAAAATACCGGTCATGCGATACGACAAGCACCGCGCCCTTATAATTCATCAGATACGTTTCCAGCCAGGCAATGGAATCCATATCCAGATGATTGGTCGGCTCGTCAAGCAAAATCAGATCCGGTTTCAGCAAAAGCAGTTTGCCGAGCGCAACCCGTGTTTTCTGCCCGCCCGAAAGCGTCTGGATTTGCTTTGTAAAGTCTTCTTCGGCAAATCCGAGCCCCTTTAATACACCTGCCAGTTCACTTCGATAGGCGTATCCGTTTTCCGATTCAAACTGATGCGTCAGAGAAGCATAGACATTCATCAGCGCGTCCAGTTCCTCCCCCGAAACGAGCTTCATCTGCTGCTCCGCTTCCCGCATCTGCTGCTCCAACAGAATCAGATTTTGTTTTACCGAGAGCAATTCGTCGTAAATGGTATTTTCACTGTCAAAGACGACAAGCTGTGGCAGATACCCGATTGTTTTCCCGCGCGAAAGCACGACCGTTCCCTCGTCAGCCGCCAATTCACCCATGATGATGCGCAGAAGCGTTGTCTTTCCCGCCCCATTGATACCGACGACGGCGGCCTTTTCATATTCTTCGACATAAAAAGAACAGCCTTTCAGGATGGTGTCTTCACCGAACTGCTTATTTATATTCTGACATGATAAAATCATAGATTTTTCCTCCGATTCAATGACCCTTCGCACTGTTATTTTAAAGGAAAACCATTTTAAATACAACCCATTCATTGACAAGAATTTAACATGAATATATAATGAAGAATAAGCGAGCGCGAAGCGCGAGCTTATTGGAGGCGGTGCATACTGCGCAGGCAGGATGCAGCGGGACCAAACCAGAGCGCGAAGCGCGAGCTTATTGGAGGCGGTGCATACTGCGCAGGCAGGATGCAGCGGGACCAAACCG
>CATLGN010000318.1 GCA_949935685.1 uncultured Lachnospiraceae bacterium
AGAATATTGCCTACCCGGACTTTCTTTCCCTGTTTCCCCGCCACATCAACCGCTTTCTGCAGCAGTTCATAATCCGCAATCGGCGCAAAAGTCCCCGGCAGTCCGTATTGCTGCGCATAATTCGAATTCGTGCACGCTCCCATGCCGATCACAATGTCCATCACTTCCAGATCATCCGCATATCCGCCGGCGGAACCGATGCGGATAATGCTTTCCACACCATAAAAATGGTACAATTCATAGGAATAAATACCGATAGACGGTATTCCCATACCACCGCCCATAACGGAAATCCGCTTGCCATGATACGTTCCGGTATAACCGAGCATATTCCGCACCGTATTAAAGCATACCGCATCTTCCAGATATGTTTCCGCAATATATTTTGCACGCAGCGGATCTCCCGGCATCAATACTGTCTTTGCGATCTCTCCTTCTCCTGCGCCGTTATGCGGCGTGGGAACCGGCGCCGGTTTTTGTTCCAGTATTTCCCGGAAAAACGCGCATTCGTCGTCGTTGCACGCCTTTGCCTCGGGAAGCCGCACATTCAGATGAAATACATGGGCAATATCGGGACGGTCCGCGCCGCCATATACGCGATACCGGCACGGCACTCCCTTCTCCTGCAGCAGCCGGTACATCGGCTCCGCATGCGCGGAAAGGAAATCGTGATGGGACGTCATAATAAAACAGGGCGGATAGGCTTCCGTAATATACGAAACCGTATCAATCTGCGCCAGATACCTGTCTGCCTCATGATGCAGATAAGCCAAAAACAAATCCTCTTTTCCGTCTGTTTCCATAACATATGTTTTCATATCATAGACGCCACAGTTCAGCGCCGCGCCCCGCACCGTAACACGGTCATGCGGAACGGCAAAATCAAACAGGCGCCGATAAGAAGCATTGCTCAACAGCGCCAGATACTGACTGGCAAGCTGTCCGCCGGCCGAATCCCCGACGACAAACAGGCAGTCGGGATCAATCCGATACTCCCTTCCCTGCTCCGCAATCCAGACAAACACACTGTTGACGTCTTCCAGCGCCGCCGGGAAGATATGCGCCGGCGCCAGGCGATAGGTAAAGTTTACAACCGTAAACCCCCGTTCCGCCAGGCTCATGCAATAATACTGATACCGCTCTTTATCCCCGTATACCCATCCGCCGCCGTGTACGCTGACGATAGTCGGTCCGGGGGCGCTGATCCCCTGCGGATGGTAGACGTCCAGCAGATTCCATGTCGCATCTTTTCCATAACAAATGTTATCATAACGAACGATATGTTTTGGCGCCGTCAGCCCCGCATCCCGGACTTCATCCGATTCCTGCATCTCTTTTTTCGCCTTTTCCGTATAACCCAGATCCATACTTTCTACCTCCCTTTCTTTTGACTCACCGGCTCCTCTATCAGATTCCAGACCGCGCCCCACTCGATCTGTGGCAGATTCTTCTGCATGCCGCCGGCCGTTGCTCTCTTTTTCCACGCGATTCTGATCAGGCTCACGATAACCGAAACGACGGAAGCCGCTGCGGCAAGAATGAGCGAAACACGGAAAAATGTCGCAACCTGCTCCTCTCCATGCAGCGCACCGACAAAGCAGCTCAACATAACGGCCATCAGCCCCAGCGCCATAAACGCAACCGGTCCGACAAAGATGTCATTTTTTATGACCGCAATTCCCCACGACTGGGGTTTCCCGCAATGGGGACATTTATCACGGAACTCCTTTGCAAATACCTTCTTGTTTGCCGCTTTATCATAGACGTCATGCATCCTCATCACCAGATTTCTGTGCGCCAGTCTCTGCAGTTTCTCTCTGTCCTTTTCCGTGGCAATGCTCATGCTTTCGGCTGCCAGGCCGGTAATTTCAGCCTGCAGCGGACCGCTCTGCTGCATACACTGCTCACATTGAAAAGAATACGGAACAAAAGCGCGTTCCGCTCGCTTATACGAATAATGCGCCACGGCCAATCCCTCCTGCTTATGTCATATGATTCCAAACCGTTTTTTCTATGATAGCATAATTTTCCGCCGACTGCCACCGGAATTAAAAAAGCGTCCCAAACCGTTTCCGCCAATGCGAAACAGTCCTGACGCTTTGTTGTCATATTGTTCTCTTTAATCCAGCTTTGCCCGCCGCAGACGTTTTCTGATTTCCGGCCCGATCAGCATGGCCGCAGCCATCTTGCATATGTCCCCGGGAATAAACGGAATCACACCTGCTGCAAGCGCGCCCGCAAAGGCCATCTGCGCCTGCCGGGCGAGCCAGAGCGTCCCGAACAGATAGCATACCGCCGTGCCGAGCACCATTCCCGCAAGACAAAGCCACCGATCGGCAGGCCGCCTGTCAATCGCCAGACCGCCGATGAAGACAAGTAAAATAAAACCGGCCAGATAACCGCCCGTAGGACCCAGGAGCTTGGCAGGCCCTCCGGTAAACCCGGAAAAGACCGGAACGCCGATGAAACCGATCAGCAGATAAAGCAAATAACTGATGAGACTGCGCCGCATTCCCAGACTGTAAAGCGCCAGATAAATGACCAAATTGGTCAGGGATATGGGGACCGGACTGAACGGAA
>CATLGN010000319.1 GCA_949935685.1 uncultured Lachnospiraceae bacterium
CTTCTCTGTCAGACTGTGATTTCCAAAGCTGAGACTCCCGTCCGCTTCTGTCCGTATCAATCCTTCTACGATTGCCATTTTCTGCTTCCTCCTCGTACTTTACTATAATTTTTCAGTTCTTCACGGAAAAAACGACCTGCTGCTTTTTCAGCCCCGCCACGACAGTATCGCCGGGAACAATCTTTTTCTGCAGGATCTCCTCTGCCAGCGCGTCTTCGATAACGGTCTGAATCGCACGTTTCATCGGCCGCGCCCCCATTTTCCGTTCGGAATATTTGTCTACGATATATTCCTTCAGAGCCGGCGTCACAGTCAGCCGGATGTCCATCTGTTCTTTGCACCGTTCCGCCAGTATTTTTGCCAACAGCGAAACCACATCTTTCATATTCTCCTTATTCAAAGGATGGAACACCATAATCTCGTCGATACGATTGATAAATTCCGGCTTAAATATCCGTTTTACTTCTTCCATCACACCGGACTTCATCGTCTCATAATCTCTCTTTTCGGAAACCTCCGCCGCAAACCCCAGACTTTTGGGTTCCATAATCCGCTGTGCGCCCGCATTGCTCGTCATAATCAATATGGTGTTTTTAAAGTTTACCTTCCGGCCCTTCGAGTCGGTGATATGCCCGTCGTCAAGCACCTGCAGCAGGATATTGAACACATCCGGATGCGCCTTCTCGATCTCATCAAACAGCACCACCGAATACGGATTGCGCCGCACCTTTTCGCTGAGCTGTCCGCCTTCGTCAAACCCCACATATCCGGGCGGGGAACCGATCATTTTGGAGACGGAATGTGATTCCATATATTCCGACATGTCCACCCGGATCAACGCCTCCTCCGAGCCGAACATGGCTTCCGCCAGCGCTTTGCTGAGCTCTGTTTTTCCCACGCCGGTCGGTCCCAGAAACAGAAAAGAGCCGATGGGGCGATTGGGATCCTGCAGACCCACCCTGCCCCTGCGCATGGCTTTCGACACAGCGGTGACGGCCTCATCCTGGCCGATAACCCGCTTGTGCAGAATGGACTCCATTTTCAGCAGTCTCTCGCTTTCCTTTTCAGCCAGACGGGACACCGGAATTTTCGTCCAGACGGAGACCACATCGGCAATCTCGTTTTCACCGATCAATAACTGCCGGTCAGCCAGCCTTTTTTCATAAGCCGCCTTTGCCCGCTCGTATTTCTGAATCAACTTTGCCTGATTACGCCGGATCTCACCGGCCTGCAGATACGCTTCGATCCGAATGGAACGCTCAATCTGCAAATCCATCTTCCGAATCTCCTCCTGCATGTTTTTCAGGTTTTCCGGCATATTCATATTTTTCAACCGGATTGCGGCGGCCGCTTCATCAATCAGGTCAATCGCCTTATCCGGCAGGTTTCTGTCATTGATATAACGGTCCGACAACTGTACGGCGGCTTCGATTGCCTCCCGGGTAATCGTTACGCCGTGATGTTCCTCATATTTGCCGCATATCCCGCTCAGAATGCGGACCGCCTCTTCCTGTGTGGGTTCCTCCACCGTCACCGGCTGAAAACGCCGCTCCAGCGCCGCATCCCGCTCAATGTATTTTCGGTATTCTGCGATCGTCGTCGCACCGATCAACTGCATCTCCCCCCGCGCCAGCGACGGTTTCAAAATATTGGATGCGTCAATCGCCCCCTCCGCGCCGCCCGCGCCGATAATTGTATGCAGTTCGTCCAGAAAGAGAATAATATTGCCGTCTTCCGTCACTTCGCGGATTACCCGTTTGATGCGTTCCTCAAACTCTCCCCGGTACTTGCTTCCGGCCACCATACCGGACAGATCCAGCGTCACCACTCTCTTTCTGCGAATCGTCTCCGGCACTTCCCCCGATGCGATATGCAGCGCAAGTCCTTCCGCAATCGCGGTCTTTCCCACGCCCGGTTCCCCGACCAGACAGGGATTGTTCTTCGTCCGGCGGCTCAGTATCTGGATCACCCGCTGAATCTCCGCCTCTCTGCCGATTACAGGGTCCAGCTTTCCCGCTCTGGCAAGCGCCGTCATATCTCTGCTGAACTGATCCAGCGTCTCCGTCGTCCCGCTTTTATCCCGTTTCTTTTTTCCTTTATATCCCAGATCTTCTTTATACAGATTCCCGTCCTGCCCCATGGCAAGCAGTGTATCCACATAAATCTTCTGTATCTGAATCCCGATCGTATTGAGCAGCCGGACCGCTACGTTTTCTCCTTCTTTCAAAATCGCCAGCAGGATATGTTCGGTCCCGATTTCGCCGCTGCGAAACCGATGCGCCTGCTTTGCCGCCTCCTGCAAGATCTTCTCCGCTCTGGGAGAGTATCCGTCCCGCTCCTTTACCGGCAGGAAATTGCCCGGCGCGATCAGATCATAAATCATGGAAACCAGCTTATTTTCCTCGACCCCGTTATCCTGAAGTACTCTGGCTGCGACTCCCGTATCCTCCTTCAGCAATCCCAGCAGGATGTGCTCGGTTCCGATATAGTTCTGTCTCAGCTCTTTCGCTGTCTGTTTTGCCAGGGAAAGCGCAGTCTGCGCCTTCTTCGTATACTGCGGCATCATTCCAGT
>CATLGN010000320.1 GCA_949935685.1 uncultured Lachnospiraceae bacterium
TGGCAATATCACAGTCCTGACCTGTCAGTACCGGATACTCGCCTGTATAGTTTGCTGCCAGAGAGTTCGCTACACCAAGCGCTGTGGAGTCGTTGGATGCCAGTACAGCGTCAAGGTTTGTTCCGTCGGAGTAGTTGGACGCGATAATCGCATCGAATCTGGACTGTGCTGCTTCTGTTGCCCAGTTAGCGGTTGCACATTCTTCGAAAGAAGTCTGGCCGGATTTTACAACCAGTTTGCCGGAATCAATGTACGGCTGCAGAACGTCCATAGCGCCGCCGAAGAAGAATCTTGCGTTGTTGTCGCCCGGGTCGCCTGTGATCAGCTCAATATTGAACGGTCCTTCTGCATTTTCAAGGTCAAGCGCATCTCTGATATACTCGCCCTGAACGGTACCTACCATATAGTTATCAAATGTTGCATAATAGGAAACTGCATCGGAGTTCATAATCAGACGGTCATATGCGATAACCGGAACGCCCGCTTCCTTTGCCTGTGCCAGAACGGTTCCAAGAGAATCACCGTCGATGGATGCGATAACCAGCAGCTTGCAGCCGTTGGAAATCATGTTCTCAATCTGAGAAACCTGTGTCTGGATGTCGTTGCTTGCATACTGTAAGTCAACTTCATAACCTGCTTCTTTTAACTGCGCTTCCATGTTGGAACCATCCTGATTCCATCTCTGCAGATCCTTGGTGGGCATTGCCACGCCGATCAGCCCGCCTTCGCCGCCTGCTGCCGGTGCTTCCGCTTCCCCTGCGCTTTCAGCCGGTGCTTCCGCTTCTGCTTCCGCCGGCGCTTCCGCTTCCGCCGGTGTTTCCGCCGGCGCCTCTGCGCCACTGCTGCCGCAGCCTACCAGCATGGTAGCAACCATTGCAACACTTAAAAGAGCTGTTAAAACTTTTCTTTTCATTTACAATTCCTCCCTGTAAAATTTTGTAACTCTTGATTACATCTAAAATATATCACAAATAAGTTAGGAAATGTTTGCGAATTTCTGTACATTTTTAATTCTGCGCCGTCAAAAAACGCGGCGTGCTAGCATTTTTTTGTCTCTCTTTGCCAACCGCCGCAAATTTGTCCTGTCCGCCTATTCTGCTTCCCGACTGCCGCCTGATGCGCGCGGCTCCGGTATATTCAGATACACATCCTCCTTCAGATGAAAACCGCTGTTGATTATCACTTCATCCATATTATCCGCATAGACGCTGACCGGTTCCAGCGTCATATACGGTACCTGGTAGCTGCCGTCGTCAATCGTACTTTCCGCCTCCACACTTCGGCCTTCTCCCAGTTCGATCGCGCACCTGGCTGCCTGCTGCGCCAGTTTCTCCACCGGTTTGTATACCGTCATAATCTGCGTCCCCTGTACGATACGCTGACAGGCCGCCAGATCGGCATCCTGTCCCACAACGCCGATTTTCCCGGCCAGCCGTTTCTCCGCCAGCGCGCGCACGACCGCCGTCGCAATATCATCATTGCCGCACATAATGGCATCCGCCCGCTCCACGGTTTCAATGTGATCATAGATATATTCCGCCCCCAGCTCCGCTTTCCAGCCGTCCGCGTGCATCACATCGATAATTTCAATCCGGTGTTTCCGCATCACATTGCGAAATCCTTCATTCACAAACGATACATTATTATCCGCCAGCGGTCCGCACAGCATCAGGACATTTTGCACATCCAGTCCGCTGCCTACGATTCCCTCCGCCATCATCTCACCCACGGCCTCATTGTCAAACGAAATATACAGATCGACATCGCCGTTTTTGATCAGCCGGTCATAGGCGATTACTTTTATGCCCGCTCCCTTGGCTTTCCGCACAACCTCGCTCAGGCTGTCGGAATCGATACAGACGATAACGATCACATCCATTTCCTTGTCAATAAAATATTCGATCTGCGCAATCTGTTCTTCAATGTCGCCATTGGCGTTCTGCACATTCACTTCCGCCCCGAGCTCCTTGGCCGTCGATACAAATACATCCCGGTCCCGCTGCCAGCGCTCAATTACAAAGGAATCAAAGCTCATGCCAATTTGCAGCGGCTTCTGCGTCTGCGTATTTTCTTCCGCCATCCGTTCTTCTCCCGGCGTACAGCCGCCGGCAAAAAGCAGCAGCAGGATCAGCGCCAGAACAGACATCCTTTTTTTCATCTTACTTTTTCTCCTTATACTCCGTAGGCGTTACGCCGGTATGTTTCTTAAAGATACGGCTGAAATAATTGGGGTCCGAATATCCGGCCGCCGCACAGATTTCTTTCATCGACATATCGCTCCCGGCCAGCAGCTCTTTGGCCCTGTCCATGCGAATCTCCGTAATATATTCGATAAAATTTCTGCCTGTCTCCTCCTTGAATATTTTGCTGAAGTAATACGGGCTGATGTCCACCGCTCTCGATACTTCATCCAGAGAAATGTCTTTATTTGTGAAATGTTTATCGATATACTGCCGCGCCTTTTCCACGACGCTGACCGACTGCGGCTCTTTCTTTACGGTGACATCCCGGCAGGCATTTTCCATCTTGTGCACAAACCATGTGCGCACCTCATCCAG
>CATLGN010000321.1 GCA_949935685.1 uncultured Lachnospiraceae bacterium
GAGGCATATGATATAACAGAAAGTAAAAGTGAGAAGCGAAAGAGTGGATATTATTCCACTCTTTCTTGCATCACGTGCAAATCTTAAGATTTTCCTAAGGAGGAGGTTGTTATGAGGAACAAAGGATTTATCTTACTGTTTTTGGTTTATATCCTGACATTTGGACTGATTCTGGATATAAACGGCGTATTTTCCGGCAGTGCGGCGGTCAATACGAATCTGGTGATCAATGTGGCATTTCTCGTCATTATCGGCATTTTATTTATTCTGTCGATTTTCAGTTTTATCCGGCTGAATCTGCTCGGCTCGGCGCTGATGAAGGCGGCAAAAGAGATGGAACGGCAGTTTGAACCGGACCGCAAGAATCTCTGGCCGGATTACCGCAAAAAGCAGGAACCGTTTGGAAATGCCAGACTGAACCGCAGTTTTGCCCGATACCAGAAACACGTTGCCATTCATGCGGATAAAAAGGGAAATCCCGTAAGAGAGTGTCCGGTGGAAGATTACATAAATGAAGACATTCTGCATCAGGCCGGCATGACCTGGTTTAATTCCAATATTTCCGGCGCGATGACGGGACTTGGGATTCTGGGCACTTTTCTGGGATTGTCTCTGGGACTGAGCTCTTTTTCCGGGAACGATATTTTTACCATATCCGAAAATGTAGCGCCGCTTCTCGACGGCATGAAGGTGGCTTTTCACACATCGGTTTACGGTATTTTCTTTTCGCTGATTTTTTCTTTTGTCTATAAGAGTACGATGGCGGATGCGTATGATAAGTTGGCGGCATTTCAGTATGCGTTTCACGAATATGTGCAGCCGCGGGCGGCTACGGGTGAGGAACGGCTTGCCAGTATGCTGCTTTATCAGTCGAATATGGCAAACTCCCTGCGCAAGATACAGGAGCTTCTGCAGGGCAACGCGCAGACACAGATTGAAGGCGTGGACAAAATTGTGCGTCAGTTTATGACACAGATGTCAGAGACTATGGATGCGGATTTCGGAAAACTGGGCAGGGCGCTGGAACGCTCCGGCGAGACACAGAATGCCTGTGCGGAAAACTTCCTGCGCATGACCGGAAGCATGCAGAAGATGCTGGAATCCTGCAATGTTTTCCGCGAGTCTCTGGAAGCGTCGATGGAGAAACAAAAGAAGCTTGAGGAGAGACTTTCCGAAACGTGCGAGCAGATTGGAAACGAGCTGTATGCACTGTATCAGACGAGGGATATGTATGAAGAATAGAAGAAAAGACATATTTGAAGAACCGGGTTACTGGCAGTCCTACTCGGATATGATGGCGGCGCTGCTGCTGATTTTTATTCTGCTCATTGCCATTACACTGTTTGTATACCGGCAGAAACGCACCGATCTGGAGCAGGCGCAGCTTCAGCTCAATGCGACCCGTCAGGAGCTAGAGGCTTCCGAAGTGGAACTGAAAAATTCCATGCGGGAGCTGGAGGACGCCTATGCCAAAGCGACCATGACGGAGGATGAACTGGCCACGGCATACCAGAAGATTGACGAGGCGCAGGCGGAACTGGATTCGACCAGAAGCGAACTGCAGGACATCGTAGGGATTCGGACCGACATTATCGGTGAACTGCAGAAACGCTTTGACAATTCTTCCATGAAGGTGGACGCGCAGACCGGGACGATTACCTTTTCCTCCGACGTCCTCTTTCGTTACAACAGCGCGCTGCTGACGGCGGAGAGCAAGGAAACGCTGCAGGAAATCATTCCCATGTATCTCGGCGTGCTGCTGCAGGAAAGCTTTCGCCCATATATCTCGGAAATTATTATCGAAGGCCATACGGATACGGACGGCGGTTATCAGAGCAATATGGTGCTGTCCGCCAATCGCGCCAATTCCGTGGCGCAGTTTTGTCTGGATACGGAAAACGGCCTGTCACAGGAGCAGGTGGATCAGCTCCAGAATATGCTGACCGTGAACGGGCGTTCTTACAGCGTTCCCATTTATCAGGAGGGGACACAGGAAGTCGATATGGCCGCATCCCGCCGGGTGGAGATTAAGTTCCGCCTCAAGGAGGAAGAGATGATCGAAAGGATTACGGAGATATTGGAGCAGGAGTAAAAAATGGCGACGCCGCAGGGGATGGCAAAAGAAGCCTCGGCAGGCCAAAGTACAGCCGGAAAGGCAGGGGGGGGAACTTCCGGCAGGCTTTGAAGGGCGTTTTAGCTGAGATGAAATCCGTTTTTTACGGCATCTTAGGCGCGACGGTTTTCCGGAGCGTCTTAGATGCCGTTAAAAATTAGTTCAGATCAGCGTTGCCCGCGCTTGCCGGAAGTTCCCCCCCTGCCTTTTCCGGCGTCCTGTCCGCCACTTTTCCCCCAATTATGCAGAAACCCCTTGCAATTCCGCGCAGTCGGTGCTAAAATAAACAAGAATCAAATGGTTTATGTTGGAAAGAGTGGAACGCGTTCCACTCTTTCTTATTGGGATAAAAAAAGGGGGCACACATGTCAAAAAAGAATTATGAGCAGCGGACAGAGGAGCTGCTGGAGCCGATCGCGG
>CATLGN010000322.1 GCA_949935685.1 uncultured Lachnospiraceae bacterium
GACCGCTTTCTCAAAGGGAAACCGGATCAGATTCGGACAGGTAAGCCCCACGCCAAATTCCAGTACAAGCAGTTTTCGGTGTAATGTCCCCTGCAGCCAGTCCATATAGGCTGACCACATGGAAGGGCGTTCCCCGGTCTTTCCTTCCGCCGCGCCGGTCTGCGCTTCTTCCGCTGCCAGCGGACGCACAATCCGATCCTGCGCCAGCCCCGCTTCCAAAATCCTGTCGTCTCCGCAGAGCGTAATGATAAAATAGTCCTTACCCTTCAGCAGCGCCGCCAGCCCTTCGTATGCCCGTCTGATTGTTTCCGGTTCCTTCGCAGAACCGAACTTTTCCCCAATCCCCACAAGAATCCGTTCCGCTTTTTCTGTTTTTTCCCGTATCCGTTTCGTCATTTCCGACATTGTTTCCTCTTACCTGCTTCTTTCTGTTCCCGCCCGCAAAAATAAGCCGGGATATGTTCCCGGCTTTTTCTGCCTGTTTATTTTACAAGTCCGTCGATCACCTTTACCAGTCTTCCAATCTCCGGTTTGGACAACTGTGCGTCCGCACCGAGCGCCTCGCCCTTCTTTCGCATTTCTTCATTTACAAGAGAAGAGAAGATAATAACCGGAATGTCTTTCGTATCCTCATGTTCCTTTACCAGTTTCGTCAACCGGTGTCCATCCATCAAAGGCATTTCAATATCGGTAATAATACATTTCACATGCTCATCCAGCGATCCCTCTTCCACACACTGTTTGATCACATCCCAAGCCTGCTGGCCGTTTTCTGTTCGAATCAGATTGTGATACCCGGCCTTACGCAGAGAATCTACGATCAGCTTGTTCAGCAATACCGAATCTTCCGCAATCAAAATCGGTACGTCATTCCGCTTCCGTTCGCCCAGTGCATCGATCTCTGTCACTTTCAGACCGGTTTCCGGGTTAATATCCGTTACAATCTTTTCGAAGTCGAGAATAATGATCAGTTTGTTATTATATTTGATGATGCCTGTGGAGATACCGTCTTCGGGTGTGGATACGGTCGCGCCTGGTTTGATAATGTCCTTCCATGATACCCGGTGTATCCCGACCACGGTATCTACATGGAACGCAATATCCAGTTTATTAAAGTTTGTAATAATAAATAACCCGCCCGGCTTGGACTGCCCTCTCTGCAAACAGTTTTTCAGATCAATCGCCGTAATCATTTTATCACGCGGCATAAAAATCCCCTCAATGCTCGGATGTGCATTGGGCACCGGCGTCACTTCCTGATAATTGATAATCTCACGAATCTTGGCAACGTTGATGCCGTACAGATTGCCGTCCAACGTAAATTCCAGCACTTCGAGTTCATTTGTTCCATTTTCCAATAATATTTTCGTATCCATACCTTCACCTCTCCCATATAACATCTATTTGGTATTATAACATATAATTTTTGAAAAATATATATCCAATGCACAATATTTTCTTACTTTCTGCAAAAAGATCGTGCATTCTTCCTTTTTGGACAAAAAGCGCCCCGCCTATCGATTCTCCTTCTCTCCGCATAAGCTGCAATATCCATATACCTCCACTTTATGCCCTGTCACCCGAAATCCCTGCTCCGGCAGATCCGTATTGCGAAACGGACATTCTTTCAGCGCAATCCGCTTATGGCATTTCAGGCAGATCGCATAATGACGGTGCCCGCCCGCATTCCATTCATACAGCGCAGTATCCGAGCCGGGCAGATCCGTCCGGCATACCATCCCCTTTTCCGCAAACGCCTGCAAGACGCGGTAGATCGTCGACACCGCATAAGAGCAGTCCCCGTCCTGCCGTAAAATCTCCTGATAAATATCCGACGCGCCCATCGGTCTCTCCGCCTCGGACAAAATCCGGTAAACCCGCTCCCGCTGTCTGGTTCGTTTCAGACAATTCCAGATTTCCGGCGATTCTTTCATACCATCTTCCTCCCATATCCCCTCACATCAGACCCATAGCGTTTACGAGAATGCCGCAGACTGTCCCGGTGAGATACAGCCCGGCCGTAATGCCGATATTTTCCTTCCAGTTGCGATTTGTCTGAAACAGGACAAGCAGCCCCGCACCGGAACCGGTCAAAAGTCCGCTGAGCAGCGCTCCGAAATCCAGCACGCCCTGCAGATACAACTGCGTCACCATAACGGACGCCGCACAGTTGGGTATCAGGCCGATCAGGCCCGCGGCCAGTTCTCCCTCGATACCGGTATGCGGAAACAGAGCCGCAACCGCCTCTGCTCCCATACTGTGCAACATATAATTCAGCCCGAGCGTCACCAGTAAAATAAAAAACGTCACCTGCAGCGCATGACGCAGCGCCGGCCTCACAATGCCGCCGTCACACCGACAGTGCCCGTGGCTGCAAGTCTCCCCGATATGGCCGGCCTGTACCTGCCTTCCCCGACGCCGCATCAGAAAATCAACCAGAAAGCCCGCGCACATGCCAATCCAAATCTTACAGAAAATAATCTTCCCGATCAGGGAAAAGGGCGCCTTTT
>CATLGN010000323.1 GCA_949935685.1 uncultured Lachnospiraceae bacterium
ACAGCATATATCGCGAGCTGGACGGTATTTATCATGAGATCGCCCTGGGGATGGGGCTGTCGGACAGCGCTTTCCTGATTTTATACGCCGTTGCGGAGTTTGGGGAAGGATTTTTGCAGAAGGATATTGCCGCACATTTTTTTATCAGTAAGCAGACGGTTCATTCGGCTGTCGGGACGCTGGAAAAAAAGGGTCTGCTGGAACTGCGCCGGGGGAAGCGGCGGGAGATGCATCTGTATCTGACCGCAGCGGGGCGGCAGTTTGTGGAGGAGAAAATCGCCCCGGTTCAGACGGCGGAGAATCTTGTATTTGCGGAAATGGGAGAGGAGGAGAGCCGGGAGTTTCTGCGGCTTAGCAGAAAATATACGGCTCTGTTCCGGGAAAAGGCAGGAGGAACAGACATATGAGAGTACAGTTGTCGGACCATTTCACATACGGGCGGCTGCTCCGTTTTGTGATGCCGTCGATCCTGATGATGGTCTGTACATCGTTATACGGGATTGTGGATGGTTTTTTTGTATCCAATTATGTGGGAAAGACACCGTTTGCCGCCGTAAATCTGATTATGCCGGTGCTGATGGGGGTTGGCTCGGTCGGATTTATGGTCGGTACGGGCGGGAGCGCGATTGTTTCCGTTAAGCTTGGGGAGGGAAAACGCGATCTGGCCAATCGGTATTTTTCCATGCTGATCTATGCCGCGCTGGCGTTCAGTGTACTGTTGGCTGTCTGCGGCTTTATCCTTACGCCTGCCATTGCCGCGGCTCTGGGAGCGGAAGGGGAATTGCTGCAAAACTGTATTATATATGGAAGGATTCTGTTCGCGACAGGACCGGTCTTTATTTTGCAGAATATGTTTCAGAATTTTTTTGTGACGGCGGAAAGGCCGGATTTGAGTTTGAAAGTATCCGTTGCCGCCGGTGTATCGAATATGGCGCTCGATTTTCTGTTTATCGCCGTTTTCCGCTGGGGAATCGCGGGCGCTGCCGTCGCCACGGCGTTGGGAGAAGCGGTGGGAGGCATCGTGCCGCTCTTTTACTTTGCCCGGAAGAATAACAGCCTTCTGCGTCTTGTGAAGGCGTTGCCGGAAAGGCGTACGATTGCGCTTGCCTGTGCAAACGGCTCATCCGAGATGGTATCGAATCTTTCGATGTCCGTTGTGAATATTTTGTACAATTTCCAGTTGATGCGGATAGCGGGGGAGGACGGTGTGGCCGCGTACGGTATTATTATGTATGTAAATTTTGTTTTTCAGGCAATTTTTCTCGGATATGCCATCGGCGGCGCACCGGTTGTCAGCTACCATTACGGGGCGGGAAATCGGGAGGAATTAAAGAATCTGTCCGGTAAAAGCCTTGTGCTGATGTATGTGACGGGGGTAATCATGACATTGCTGGCGGAATTTTGCAATGTGCCGCTTGTCAGAGCCTTCGCCGGATATGACGCGGCGCTGACGGAGATGACATGCCGGGGATTCCGCCTGTATGCGCTGGCCTTTCTGATGATGGGGGTCAATATATGGGCCTCCGCCTTTTTTACCGCCCTGAATAACGGGGGTGTTTCCGCCGCGATTTCATTTTTGCGCACACTTGTGTTTCAGACGGCGGCGATTTTGCTGCTGCCGTCTGTGCTTGGCGTGGATGGCATCTGGCTGGCGATCGTGGCGGCGGAGCTGCTCGGGCTGGCGGTATCCGTGTTGTTTTTTGCATGGGGCAGAAAACGATACCACTATGCATAAAGAGATTGACAATTCCGGTCTGTATAGATATATAATTTTTATGGAAACCTATGGATATGGAAATGATTGACAGCGCGGAAATGCGCGGCAGGAGGTAAAAATGGCAAAGAGAATACTGGAAAGCTATGCATCGGATTTCGACAGATATACAAAGGGGGATCTGCTGGAATCGATTGCAAAAAGTGAAGGGCGGGCGCTGGCCTGTGAGACGATCGGTACGATTCGTCCGATGCTTGGGGATATTACAAATGCGGAGTTTGTATCGGCAATGGGAGCGGATATTCTGCTGCTGAATATGTTTGACGTATGCAGCCCCGTCGTGGAAGGGCTGCCCAAGTGTGCGCCGATGGATACGGTACGGATGATTAAGCGTCTGACGGGCCGCCCGGTTGGCATCAATCTGGAGCCGGTGGAAGAAGGATTCCAGTCGGATAGCGATCCGCTCTGGCAGATGTCGGCGGGCAGACGCGCCACACTGGAGAATGCCCGGCGCGCCTGCGAGATGGGGGTGGATATGATTGTGCTGACCGGGAACCCGGGAATGGGCGTCAGCAATGAGGCGATCGAGCGCACACTGCGGCTTTATAAGGAAGAACTGGGCGACAAGGTCATTCTGGCGGCCGGGAAGATGCATGCCGCGGGCATATTGGAGGAGGCCGCGCAGCAGATCATTACGGAAAAGGAAGTGCGAAGCTTCCGCGATGCAGGCGCCGACATCCTGCTCTTTCCCGCACCGGGCAGCGTACCCGGCATTACGATGGAATATGT
>CATLGN010000324.1 GCA_949935685.1 uncultured Lachnospiraceae bacterium
GCGGAGGGTATTAGCAGTTCTTATCGCTGTGCCCTGGCCCGCAATTTTCGGACAGGGATGTCCGAAAAAGTCCGACCTGCGCCCGGATGGCGCATAGAGGACGGTTGCACGCTTGCCAGTATCCGTCACCACAGCGATTAGAACCGCTTATGCCCGTAGCCCGGTGTACAGCCGGAACGCTGCGCTCCTGACGGAAAAGAAATCTTGTCAAGACTTTTTCCGTTTCTATCCCTTACGCATGCTATGTTCATAATTTGTTCATTCCTGCGTTTGTCGTGGGGATTTATCCGTTTCCTATTGACATTTCCTCCCAATCGGTGTATAACTATAACCATATTATTCATACTTGTTTGATGGGAAATGGAGGAAATGTTATGAAAAGGGTTTATCAGGGCACACTTGGGCTGATTGGCAATACGCCGCTGGTCGAAGTTGTGAATGTGGAAAAGGAACTGGGACTGGAAGCGACCATGTTGGTGAAGCTGGAGTATTATAATCCTGCGGGCAGTGTCAAAGACCGGGTTGCGCGGGCGATGATTGAGGATGCGGAGGAAAAGGGGCTGCTGCGGGAAGGCTCCGTTATCATCGAGCCGACTTCCGGCAATACGGGGATCGGGCTGGCCTCCATAGCGGCCGTGAAAGGGTACCGGATTATTCTGACGATGCCGGAGACGATGAGCGTGGAGCGGCGCAATATCCTGAAAGCATATGGGGCGGAGCTGGTATTGACGGAAGGCGCAAAGGGGATGAGCGGCGCCATTGCAAAGGCGGAAGAACTGGCAAAGGAGATTCCGGGGGCCTTTATTCCGGGACAGTTTGTCAATCCGGCCAATCCGGCGGTGCATAAGGCGACGACCGGGCCGGAGATCTGGGAGGATACGGATGGCTGCGTGGATATTTTTGTCGCCGGTGTGGGGACGGGCGGCACACTGACCGGTGTGGGGAACTTTTTAAAGGAAAAGAAACCGGAAGTGAAAATCGTGGCCGTGGAGCCGGCTTCTTCCCCGGTACTGTCCACGGGCAAAGGCGGTCCGCATAAGATTCAGGGCATCGGCGCGGGCTTTGTGCCGGCGGTACTGGATACGGGCGTCTATGACGAGATTATTCCGGTGGAAAATGACGATGCCTTCGCTGCGGGCAGGCTGCTGGCGAGGAAGGAAGGCGTGCTGGTGGGGATTTCTTCGGGCGCGGCGCTGCACGCGGCGGTTCAGCTTGCGAGACGGCCGGAGAACAAAGGCAAGACCATTGTGGCATTGCTGCCCGATACGGGAGACCGATATTATTCGACCCCATTATTTACAGAATAAGGGGAACATGTTATAGTATATTCGCCAGAGAAAAGAGGAGATTTGGGATGGGAAAAGTGACAAGAGAGAACAGAACATTTCGGTTTGAGACATTACAGCTTCATGTGGGACAGGAGAAGCCCGATCCGGCGACGGATGCGCGGGCGGTGCCCATCTATCAGACTTCGTCCTATGTATTCCGCGACTGCGATCACGCGGCGGCGCGGTTTGATCTGTCCGAGGAGGGCAATATTTACGGGCGGCTGACCAATCCGACGGAGGACGTGTTTGAGAGACGGGCGGCGGCGCTGGAAGGCGGCGCGGCGGCGCTGGCCACGGCATCGGGCGCGGCCGCCATTACCTATACGTTCCAGAATCTTGCGCAAAGCGGCGATCACATTGTGTCCGCGAAAAATATTTACGGCGGCACGTATAATCTGCTCGCACATACGCTGCCGGAATATGGGATTGCGACGACATTTGTCGATATATTCGATGAAAAGGCGATTGAGGCGGCGATTACGGAAAAAACAAAGGCGGTTTTTATTGAGACGCTTGGCAATCCGAATTCCGATGTGGTGGATATTGAGACGATAGCCGGGATTGCGCATGCGCATCAGATTCCCCTTGTCGTTGACAATACCTTTGCCACGCCGTATCTGGTGCGGCCGATCGAATACGGTGCGGATATTGTGGTGCATTCGGCTACGAAATTTATCGGCGGCCACGGGACGACGCTCGGCGGCCTGATTGTCGACGGCGGCAAATTTGACTGGAAAGCGTCGGGCAAATTCCCGTCTTTGACAGAGCCGAATCCGAGTTATCACGGCGTGGTATTTACCGAAGCCGCAGGCGCGGCCGCGTTTGTGACAAAGATCCGTGCGATTTTGCTGCGCGATATGGGCGGCTGCATTTCGCCGTTCAACGCGTTTTTGCTGTTACAGGGACTGGAAACACTTTCCCTGCGGGTGGAACGGCATGTGGAAAATGCGCTGAAAGTCGTGGAATTTCTGAAAAATCACCCGCAGGTAGAGGCGGTGCATCATCCGGCCGCATCGGAAGACGAGAGCCAGAAGGCATTGTACCGGAAGTATTTTCCAAACGGCGGCGGTTCTATTTTTACGTTTGAAATCAAAGGGGATGCGCGGAAGGCGAAAGACTTTATCGATAATCTGGAACTGTTCTCCCTGCTTGCCAATGTGGCGGAC
>CATLGN010000325.1 GCA_949935685.1 uncultured Lachnospiraceae bacterium
CCACTTCGACATTCGGGCAGGGTTTTAATGTCACAATGATACAGATGATTACGGCTTTTTCATCGCTGGTAAACGGCGGTTACTATTACGAACCGCATGTGGTCAATAAAATACTCAGTTCCGACGGCACGACCATCCGCAATATCGAGCCGAGACTGCTGAAACAGACCATATCCGCCAGCACATCCGAAAAAATCATAGACTATTGCAACGGCGTGGTGACGGAAGGCACCGGCACGACGGCAAGGCCGGCGGGCTATGCGATCGGGGGAAAAACCGGGACGGCCGAAATGGTTCCCCGTACGAAGAAAAATTATGTGTGTTCCTTTATGGGCTATGCGCCTGCGGACGATCCGCAGATCGCCATCTATGTGGTGGTGGACAGGCCCAATGCCGAGAAACAGGATGACGCTAAATTTGCGACGCGCATTGTCAGAAGCATACTGACCGAGGCGCTGCCGTATCTGCACTATTTTATGACCGAGGAACTGTCGGAATCTGAGATAGAGGAAATCAGCGGAAGCGGACTGGCGGTGCAGGTGCCGGGCATACAGCCGGAGACAGGCGCAGAGGGTACGGAGGGCGCCGAAGGCGGGGAAGGCGGCGAAGGGACACAGCCGGATGCCCCGCAGACGGGCGCTGAACAGGACCCGGAGGAACTGGATATTACCGGCGGCGGGCCGGAAGGCGGCACGCAGCCTGCGGCGGGAGAGGACGGCAGCGCGCCGGAAGGCGAGATGTCGGAACAGGAGCGGGAATGGCGGGAACGAATCGCGGGATATGAGACGGACCCGGAAACCGGATACCTGGTCGAACCGGAGACGGGGATTCTGATTGACCCGGCCACCGGACAGGCGGTGGAAAGCGTGCCCCTGATGGATTAGAGAGGTGGAATAAGCAGAAAAAAGAAATCATAAAATGGTATAAAATGTTTTTATGGAATTTCTGTGGAAAAAAATAAGACATTTCACCGGAAGAAGATACTGGCGGCTTTTTTGATTTTTCTTCTCTCCTTTATCGGGCTGAGCGTGCGGCTTTCTTATCTGATGATCGGACAGTCGCAGTATTATGCGGAGCAGGCCCGGGAACTGCACGAGCGGGAACGGAGTATCAAGGCGGCCAGAGGCAGGATACTGGACCGAAACGGCGTGGTGCTGGCGGATAATAAGACGGTCTGCACCATTTCGGTCATACACAGTCAGGTCAAAGATAAAGAGGCGGTCATTGCCATGCTCTGCCGTGAGCTGGCGCTGGATGAGGAGTATGTCAGAAAGCGGGTGGAAAAGGTATCCGCCATCGAACGCATCAAAAGCAATGTGGAGAAAGCGACGGGCGATACGATCCGCGATTACAATCTGCCCAGCGTGAAAGTAGACGAGGATTTCAAACGATATTACCCATACGGGGAACTGGCGTCCAAAGTTCTGTGATTTACCGGCGGGGACAATCAGGGTATCATCGGCCTGGAAGTGGCATATGATACCGTGCTGGAGGGAGAGCCGGGCACCATACTGACGGTTACGGACGCCAGGGGCATCGAGCTGGATGCGGCCGGGGAAAACCGGATCGAACCGGTGGACGGGAGTGATCTGACGATTTCCATGGACATGAATATTCAGAAGTATGCCACACAGCTTGCGTATCAGGCGCTGGAGACGAAAGAGGCGGACAGCGTGTCCATCATCGTCATGAACCCGCAGAACGGGGAACTGCTGGCGATGGTGAATGTCCCGGAGTTTGATCTGAATGCCCCCTTTACCCTGCCGGAAGAGGCGGGCGGCGGGCTGAATGAACAGCAGAAACAGGATGCGCTGAATCGGATGTGGCGCAACGGCTGCATTAACGATACGTATGAGCCGGGCTCCACCTTTAAGACGGTAACGGCGGCTGCCGGTCTGGAAGCGGGAGTGGTGCATACCTCGGATACGTTCCACTGTCCCGGCTATATTATGGTGGAAGACCGCCGGATCCGCTGTCACAAAGCGGGCGGACATGGCAGTCAGGATTTTATACACGCGACCATGAATTCCTGCAATCCTGCGTTTGTAACGGTAGGGATGCGGCTTGGGAGCGATCGGTATTATGATTATTTTCAGAAATTCGGCCTGTTGGAGAAAACCGGCATCGACCTGCCGGGCGAGGCGGCGACAATCATGCACAAAAAAGAAAACATCGGCATGGTGGAACTGGCCACCATTTCCTTTGGACAGTCGTTTCAGATTACGCCCATCCAGCTTATGACGACAGCGGCATCCTTTGTCAACGGCGGCCGGCGTGTGACGCCGCATTTCGGCCTGCGGGCATCGGGGCAGGACAAGAGGACTTCCAGGGAATTTACGTACCCGGTCAGGGAGGGCATTGTCTCTGTGGAGACATCGGAAACGATGAAGATGATGCTGGAACAGGTTGTGGAGAACGGCGGCGGAAAAAACGGATACGTGGAGGGCTATCGGGTAGGCGGCAAGACTGCCACCAGTCAGACACTGCCGAGAGG
>CATLGN010000326.1 GCA_949935685.1 uncultured Lachnospiraceae bacterium
CGGCTGCGGAGACCGGTATCGGCGTTCCGATCCCCAGATTAAAGAATTCATAGACATCGGCCATATATTTCTGAAAATCATCCGTCTTATTGACCGCCAGAACAACCGGTTTCTGACAGCGGCGCAGCATATCCGCCACCTTGGCATCCGCATCCTGCAGCCCCTGCCGCACATCCACCATAAACAGAATCACGTCCGCCGTATCCATGGCGATCTGTGCCTGTTCCCGCATCTGCGACAGAATAATATCCTTGCTGTCCGGTTCGATACCGCCCGTATCGATCAGCGTAAACGTCCGGTCCAGCCATGTGACATCCGCGTAAATGCGGTCCCGCGTAATGCCCGGTGTATCCTTTACAATGGAAATCCGCCCGCCTGCCAGTGCGTTAAACAAGGTAGACTTCCCGACATTTGGTCTGCCTACCACCGCCACAATGGGCTTTCCCCTTTTTTTATTCATCCGATTCTCCTCTGTCTCCTGCCGCGGAGACTTCCGTTTCCAGTCCCAATATCTGATATACAAAATTGCGTCCGCTTGATTTTACAATATTTATCCGGGTTTGTAAAGCATTTCCAAGCGCCGGCAGCGTTACGTCGTCCAGAAAAACATCCTCACCGCTGCGCAGTACATTCTCCGGCAGAAAAAGGACCTCCCCCAGATCCTTTCCCGCAAGCTGCGCACGAAGATCCCCGCCCGTCAAAAGGCCCGAAACGGTAATCAGCTCTCCGAAAAAATCATTGCGGACGGCATAGACCCGTACAGTCAATCCCGGCATCGCGTCCATCAGGCGCCGCGTCATATCTTCAATATAAGAATATGCCAGCAGCCCCGTCGCCACGGATACCGTGCGCCTGTAACCGCTTTCCCGCAAGCTCTGCAATTCGCCGGATGCGGCAAGTTCCTCCATGGCCTGCCGAAATTCTTCCTCCTGCAGCCGCAGCATCCCCACGCCGTTTTCCAACTGCGGATACCCGTCATAGCGCGCGGCCTCCGGCATCGGCAGTCCTGCCAGAATATACCATTCGTCGCTGGCATGGACAAAGTGTGTCCCGTATTTGCGATAAAGGAGTTCCTGCCACCCGTGAATCATATCCAGCACCGTCAGTGCGTCTTCTCTCGTAAAAGGTTCCAGCGGGTACAGCCCTTCCCGGTACTTTGAAAGTCCGACCGGTACAACGGATACGCTCTCCAGCTCCGGCATACAGCCCGTCAAATCCCGGATTGTGCGCTCCAGCTCCGCCCCGTCATTCACGCCTTTGCAGAGCACGATCTGCCCGTTCATTGCAATGCCGCCTTCCCGCAGCCTGTCCACTTTCGCCAGCGTTTCCCCCGCGAAACGATTGTGCAGCATCTTGCAGCGCAGCGCCGGATTCGTCGTCTGAAAGGAGATATTGATCGGTGATAAACGATAACGGATAATCCGTTCCATATCCTGCTCCGACAAATTGGTCAGCGTGATATAATTGCCCTGTAAAAAAGAGAGCCGTGCATCGTCGTCCTTAAAATACAGGGTATCCCGCATCCCCGGCGGCATCTGGTCGATAAAGCAGAAAATGCATTTGTTGCGGCATGAACGATACTCGTCCATCAGACCGTTTTCAAATTCCAGCCCCAAATCTTCGTCATACTCTTTATCGATTTCCAGAAGCCACTCCTCCCCGGACGGCTTGCGGATCAACACTTCGATATAGGTATCCATTGTATGATATTGGTAATCAAAAATATCGGCAATCTCCTGCCCGTTGACGGCGAGTAGCGTATCGCCGGCGGCAATTTCCAGTTCCTGTGCGATGCTGCCGGGGATAATCCGCTGAATGCGGTGTCCTTTTGTCTCCATGTAATCAGCTCCTTTTGCTCATTGCGGGCGCATCACTTCCGCTGCGTTCAGCCCGCGCCCTTCGCAAAACCGCGCCTGCGGCGCTCTCCGCTGCTTCGCAGCTCCTTTTGCTCATTTGTCGGCGCTCCCTCAGAGCGAATATCCGCCGCCAAATTCGTGCAAGCACGATTTGGCGGTGGATATTCGCTCTGGCTGAACTGGTGATGTGATATTATTTTACTAGAATTTTCTTGACGTGTCACTAACATAATGTTATAAAAAATATGAGAGTAACTTTAGAAATATGTCATCTTTTGGAGGTTATCATGCCTAATGTCAAAGAACTGGAGTCGGCGCTTCCGGTGGCTCCGCTAAAGCTCGTTGCAATGCAGTCTGCGGAGGCTCTCGGCCGCAGAGTAAATGATTATCTGGTGGAATACAGGCGCAATATTCATCATTCTCTGAAAAGTGATCCGGCGTTCCACGGATATACGGAAAGCAGTTATCTCTGTAACGCGGAATGTCCCCGTTTCGGCTCCGGTGAGGGGAAGGGGATTTTTTATGAAAGTGTCCGCGGGAAGGATCTTTATATTCTTGTAGACGTCTGTAATCACAGTATTACCTATCAGGTAAACGGTTATATCAACCATATGTCTCCTGA
>CATLGN010000327.1 GCA_949935685.1 uncultured Lachnospiraceae bacterium
AGATGAATGTAACGGTTTGGCTTGATGGTGAAATGAAAGAGTTATCCAAAATGCTTCAACAATTCAAAAGAAAACAGATGAAAAATGTGCCGGTCTGGATGGCGCTGTGCATTGGCGGAATGGTGGCGCTCGGGCTGGTGGCAGGATACGATATGGCATACGTGGCGCGGGTTCATTTGCTGATCGGGCTTGGTATCGCCGCGGTTATATGGCTTGGCTACTGGATACAGAACCGGGTGGCGAATGTGTCGAGAGCGCGGGCTGCCTATGAAAAAGAACTGAAAACGTTTTTCTGCAGCGCGGAGGATGAGCAGGCGTTCTGCAGGCAGATGGAATCCCGCAATTATGAAGCGGTACATTTTATGAATACGGGAATGGAGAGTTATCCGGGGCGTTTCCTCGTCGGTCCCGATTACTGGGTATTTTTTTCCGGCGGCGGTTACTGCCGTATGTTCCGGACGGCCGACATCAAAACGGTTTACGGAAAGGAAGAAACGACGAGAGTCAATGTGGGAGGAAGGGGCCGCAGGATGACGGTAGGCGTCTCCCTGATAGCCGAATATAAAGAGGGATCTCCTTCCACAAAGGGCGGAAAGGAAAAGACAGGATCGATTTTCCTGCAGAAAGGGGAACAGTACAAAAAGCTGCTGGAAGCAATTATGCAGCGTTGTCCGGGCCTGCGCGGCTGAGATTTAAGAAAATCATTCTTTTCTTTTTATGTTTCTTTCATATCCTGTACACAGTTTTGACATCAGTCTGTGGTATCCTTTTTTCAGGAGGGGTTAATACGATGAATGAAACATGGATCTTTGCCGTATATTTTTCAATGCTTTTGCCGGTGCTGTTGTCGGAACATAACAGAGAGCCGGAAGAAGAACGGTGTGATGCGGAATAAAAAAGTGTCTTTGACACTTTTTTATTCCGCATCTTCCGCCGGATTCTGTTCGCTGTCGTCTTCGCTGCTTTCCGGGGCATTCTGCCCGTCATCCTCTTCATCTTCGTGAATAATGGTGATCGTTTCATCTTCCGGCAGTTCACCCTGCAGGATGGTGCCGATATAATCGAGCCGTTTGAAGGCGCGCTTGTAGTATTCCAGCGCGGCGTTGACAAGCTGCGGATCGTAATCTTCTACGTTATCAAAAGCCTGATGATACAGTGATACGGATTTGGATAAGTTGGTGCTGGCTTCGTCGGCCAGTTCTTCGATATTGGCAAACTGTTCCGGCACTTCCAGATCGCCCATGGCCGCAAATGCGGCGTCCATTTCATCAAGGTATCCGAGCATTTCTTCCATCCGCGTATCGGATGTGGTATCGATATTTTCTATGGAATCCGTCAACGTATTGACGGTATCAATAAACGCTTCCATGTCGGCTTTGTACTGTTCCAGACTGTCGTCTGTTTTTCCACAGCCGCCTGCAATGCAGGAAAACAGCGCAAGCGTCAGTATCATAACGAATTTCTTCATATTCAAACCTCCTGCGGGGGAAATTTTCTCTTTCCAATTTATCACATAACGTATCCAAACGCAACGGGCGGTGTCGAAAAATAAATTGTGGAAAAGAAAAATTCATGATATGATTCAGTATAAACAAAGATTACGGGAATCATACATGGATTGTATACCGGAAAGGATAGCTGATGACGAGGGAAGAATTTAGAACGTTGTGTCGGAAAAAGATTGTCTGTCTGGACGGCGCCACGGGTTCCAATCTGATCCGGCGGGGAATGCCTGCGGGCGTCTGCCCGGAGCGTTGGATTCTGGAGCATCCGCAAATCATGACGGCGTTGCAGAGAGAGTATATACAGGCGGGGAGTGATATAATCTATGCTCCCACGTTTACGAGCAACCGGATCAAGCTGAAAGAATACGGGCTTGACGACCGTACGGAGGAAATCAACCGCAGGCTTGTTTCGCTGTCACGGGAAGCGGCTGCCGGAAAGGCATGGGTGGCCGGAGATCTGACGATGACCGGACAGCAGCTTGCGCCTGTGGGAACGCTGGATTTTGAAGACTTGGTTGATATTTATAAGGAGCAGATCGGTTATTGTGTGCAGGCCGGCGTGGATCTGCTTGTCGTGGAGACGATGATGAGCCTGCAGGAGTCTCGCGCAGCGTTGATTGCCGCGCGGGAGACTTGTGATCTGCCCGTTATGGTGACGATGACATTTGAGACGGACGGGCGCAGTCTGTTCGGCACGGATGCGGCTACGGCGGCCATTGTGCTGGAACATCTCGGTGCGGATGCCGTCGGGGCAAACTGTTCGACGGGACCGGACAAAATGGCGGAAGTGATAGCGGCGATGGCGGCGGTCACATCCATGCCACTGATTGCCAAGCCGAATGCCGGACTGCCTGCGCTGGCGGCCGACGGGAGCACCGTCTATGATATGGATGCGGCGACATTTGGCAAAGAGATGGTACGGCTTGTGGAGGCCGGAGCGTCCATACTGGGCGGATGCTGCGGCACGGATCC
>CATLGN010000328.1 GCA_949935685.1 uncultured Lachnospiraceae bacterium
TTTTTCCTGGACGATCAGGTTTATTACAGAGTGCTCTGGCTTGTGCCGATGGGGATGATCGTGGCATATGCGCTGGCAAAAGTGATCAGTCAGATCGGGACACGGCGTCAGCGGATTGTTATGATTCTCGTTTTCAGCCTGTTCCTGATCAAAAGCGGCAGCCTTGTCTACCGAAACGAAATGGTGACAAAGGCGGAGAACCTGTATCATCTGCCGGATTCGGTGATTGCAGTCGCCGATGCGCTGCATGTGGAAGGCCGGGACGTCAAAGCGGTGGTGCCGGGGGAAATGCTGCAGTTTATCCGCCAGTATGACGCCAGCATCCATCTCGCTTATGGACGGGAGGCGCTGGTGGACGGTTGGAGCAATAATCCGCTGTATGAGGCGATGGAGGCCAATCCGGTCCGGTCTTATCTGATCACGGACTATTCCAAACAGCAGGGTGTGGAATACATTGTGCTGCGCGCGGGGACGCCGGTCGTCGGCACCAATCCCATCGACAAGTATGAGTTCAGTTACCTGACGACAATCGATAATTATGACATATATATTTATGACCGGGCAGCGTTCGCCGCGGAAAAAAAGAAAGAATATGAATCTCTTATTGACCCGGATCGGGAAGACTACTATATTCCGACGGAGTAGGGAAAAGACAGGAGGAAAAACAGGCTATGCAGGCATTAGACAGTTCCAAAACGTATCTGATAACGGGGGGAGCCGGCTTTATCGGATTTCATCTGTCCCGGAGGCTTCTGGAGCGTGGGGCGGCGGTGATCGGCTTTGACAATATGAACGATTACTATGACGTGTCGCTGAAAGAAGACAGACTGAAGATACTGCGGGAATTTCCGAACTATACATTCGTAAAAGGCGATCTGGCGGATAAGGCGGCGGTGTACGCCGTATTTGAGGAGCACAGGCCGCAGATTACGGTCAATCTGGGGGCGCAGGCCGGCGTCCGTTACAGCATTGACAATCCCGATGCCTATGTCGCTTCCAATCTGGTCGGATTTTTTCATATTCTGGAGGCATGCCGGCGGTTTGGGACAGAGCATCTCGTTTTTGCCTCTTCCAGTTCGGTCTATGGCGGGAACGACAAAGTTCCGTTTTCGACGGCGGATCAGGTGGACGAGCCGGTGAGCCTGTATGCGGCGACGAAGAAATCGAATGAGCTGATGGCGCATGCCTACAGTAAACTGTACGGCTTTCCGGTGACGGGCCTTCGCTTTTTTACCGTTTACGGCCCGATGGGAAGGCCGGATATGGCATATTTTAAATTTGCAAAAAAGATTATGAACGGCGAACCGATTCAGATATACAACAATGGCGACATGATGCGGGATTTTACGTATATCGACGATATTGTGGAAGGGGTATGCCATATTCTGTGCAATCCGCCTGCCGTCAATGAAAAGGGCGCGGCCTATAAAATTTACAATATCGGCAACCATGAACCGGTAAAACTGATGGACTTTATTACGACGCTGGAACGGTGTCTGGGCCGGGAGGCGGTAAAAGAATACTATCCCATGCAGCCGGGCGATGTCTATCAGACATACGCGGATGTGACGGAGCTGATGGAAAATTTCGGATTCCGTCCCGACACATCGATTGAACAGGGATTGACGGCGTTTGTGAATTGGTTTCGGGAGTACTATCGGTAAACATGCAGAGAGAACAGAGGAAAAAAACAGGCCGACAGGGAATGCTGGTGTTGTCCGCAGCGCTGCTTTTGGCAGGGCTGGTATTTTGGGGCGACCGGGTGGCGGGGAGCGGCAGTGTGCCGGGCGTAAGGCTCTGGCGGGAAGAAGCGGGAGCGATCTATGTATCGGCGCCGCTGGCCCGCTATGGGAGCCAGACGATCAGTCTGTGGAAAAGGGAAAAAGAAGATTCGTATGTGTTGTTTCTGCCCTCTTTTTGGGAGGCGGATGCCAGGATCAGAATGTGGACAAAGGAAGGCGATGCGCTGGAGCTGGACGGGAAGGCATTGTCATTCGGCGGAACCCGTGATCTGACGGCAGGGATGCATACGCTGACGGTCAACGGCCGGCCCTACGCGTTGGAAGTGATGGCATCGGCCAATATCCCGGCGCTGTTTGTGGAGATGGATAATCAAAAGCTGGCTGATCTGCAGGAACAGCCCTACACGGAGCAGTATGGGGCGAAAGCGATGCTGGTACTGCCGGACGGCCATGTGGAGACGGAGGGAAAGATTGCGGGCTTTCGTGTGCGGGGGAATACGTCGGCGGACTGGCCGAAAAAGCCTTTTCAGATGACAATGCAGCAGGCGACGGACTTTCTCGGCATGGGAAGCGCCGTCAAATGGAATTTGCTCAGCAACTGGTCGGATAGGACGCTCCTGCGCAATAAGATTACGTATGATATGGGTGCGCAGGCGGGGATGGCCTGGGCGCCGGAAAGCGCTTTTGTGGATCTGTATCTGAACGGCGCGTATCAGGGCTGCTATCAGATCA
>CATLGN010000329.1 GCA_949935685.1 uncultured Lachnospiraceae bacterium
GGCGGGATTTGTTGCTACAAAGGTAATGTTTTAATTCCAATCAGGCAACTTTCTTCAAGAGAATTGGTTTGGAATCAGAAATAAAACTTATTTGAGTCGATTGCCTTAATTCCAAAGCGGCTCGTTTTCCCAACCGGCAGGAAAGCCCATCGCCGCCACATCAACCATCGGGTATTTTGCTATCAGATTCTTTAATCCTGATACAAAATGAGATTTACCATTTATGGATTCCATCCAATATGCAGTGCAGCATAAAACCGCATATAAACGATTAGAGTCAATATCTGTATGGCTAATCCAACTTCCTCTGATTTTACCGGTCATTTGCGGTGTAGCGGAAAGGCTACGGTTCCATATACGAGCATGGTGCGCACAACAATTTCTCAAAGAAGCTATGCTACGCATCCAGCTTTCCAGTATCTCATGGTTGGGCAGGTTGAACTCACGGGCAATGGCCTTCTTGACTTTTTTATCTGAAAAGTTGTAGTACAATTTGGACAAAGTGCCCAACGAAGCAAGCTCCAGTGTCTTCCATGCAGGAGGGAATGCCGGTTTTATGTATTTTTTGAAATGCGCCTTAATAAAATCTTCACGGGAGCGTTCCAGTTCCCTGTCAATAGCCGAAAGGTTCTGTGCAAACAGGCGTTCATTAGCCGAAAGATTTACATCCATAAACCAGAACGGTCCGTATGTCAATGAGAAATGTTGGATGACTTTGGCACGCAATGCGATTTCAATTTCTTGTATTGCCGCAAATATGAGCTGCCTTAACTTGGTATCAAACTCATATAAGGCAAATGCGTTCTCCAGCGTGCTTCCCGGTTTGAAATGATGAGTATCCTTATCGTCCTCCATCGGGCGGAGATAAGCAGCTATCCGGAAATAGCTGACAATGCCTAACTTTCGCAAGGCTTCCTTTTCATCAATAATGCTTAATCCATTTGTCTTGAGCCGACCAATGATGTCTTCTATGGTTAACGCAGGTTTAGAATATTCTGTTTCCATATAAAAATAAAAGACCCGCCCTGGTTCGCTGTTCTATGGGAAGCGTGGCGGATTCTGTCGGTACAAAGGTACTGCTTTTATTCCAATTCTACAAACTTTTCAAAGAAAAACTGCCGAAAATCGGCCAAAAAAGCGTTTTTGGGGTAATAAGCAGCGCATCAAAGGTCGTAATTGGAGAGCTTTTCCAACGCCTGCCGCCGCGTCTCGTCGATGAACTGAAGCAATACTACTGGGTTGATGTGTCTCCGCCCCATTCGCACCGACAGGTGCAGATGCGGACCGGTCGAGCGGCCTGTGCTGCCGCTTATACCCACCACATCACCCGGCCTCACGCAGTCTCCCTTCTTCACTCGCCATTCGGACAGATGGCAATAGCTGACCGAGAAATTCCCGTGCCGCACGGTGACATATTTTCCGGACACCCTGTCCTGTCCGGTTTTCACCACGATGCCGTGCATCATAGCGTAAGTCTCACACCGGTCAGCCCTCAAGTCCAGACCGTTGTGTTTCCTGCGCTTTTTCGTGAACGGGTCAGTACGCACACCGAAAGGCGATGTAACATGAATCTCTTTTAAGGGATAGGACACGCTCAGGTAGCTGTCTATCCATTGTTTCCGCATGGAAGCGGTATCGGACGACAAATCTTCCACCGCCTTTTCCGTCACTTCTTTTGTTTTCCCTGCCGTCCCCTGTTCGACACGCTCGATTCTATAACGTGCCGTGTGGGGCGTTACCGTATGAAACTGTGCCAACGCTGTCATGCTGCAGCACAGTCCCGCTGTAATCAATAATATCCTTAACATGGTGCAAAGGTAATAAACCTATATAAAACAATATCATATTACATTGCATATTCAGTTGTAACAAATATCATACTCTAAAATCCTGTAATACTCATTTTTATGTTGTCAGAGTATGAAAGCAAGTATGATTGTAGCGTCTTATATTAAATAAGCATAAACCACAATACAATCATACTTATAAATACCTCAGAATCGGAACAGCGCATATAATTTTGCGGAAACGACAACCCATAAAAATTATAAAAATGAAGATTCAGAGATTTCAAAGCGAGGAACTGCCATACGGCATACTCGAAAGATTCGGTCTGACACAGGAGATGCTTGAAGACCTGCCACAGAAGGCGATAGAGGACATCCTCGACGGCCGCCGTTCCCCGGTTCTTCCCATCCATGTCACCGACGAAAGCGGAGAGGAAATCCATGCCCGCACCCGTTTCGCGTTCATCCGCATGGACGATAACAGCGTGGATGTGGTGTTCTACCCGCAGCTCAAAGCCGGACGGCTTGACCGTTTTACGGAAGAAGAGCGCAAGGCACTCCTTGAACACCGTCCCGTCATCGCCCCCGTCACCACACCCGAAGGAAGGGAGATACAGGCTTTCCACCAGAT
>CATLGN010000330.1 GCA_949935685.1 uncultured Lachnospiraceae bacterium
CAGATAGTTGCTTGTCATCAGGAAAATATCTGCCTGTTCCATCAGCGTGCGCACCTGTCCCGGTTTCTGATACCCCGCAAAGTACACCTGCTCCGGCAGACCGTATTCCGATGCCTGCCTGTGCAGCGCAGCTTCCATTTCACCGCCGCCGGCCATCGTCAGATGAAAAGGAATCCCCGCATCCGAGAGCCTCTTTGCCAGCAAAAGCGCATACTCGGGATGTTTCAGCGGCAGAAAGCGTCCGGCAAACAAAATCTCCACCGGCTTTCCTGTATTTCCCGGCTTCTCTGCCAGCAGTTGTTCCACTTGATACGTCCTCGTCTCCGTAAAGTAACCCCACCGAAACATCTTGTCGGGATATGCGCGGACAATATGGAAGTCCGAAGCCACATAAGCCCCCGCGCAGAGCAGATATACAGCCTTCTTTCGGTATCTCGTATGATCTCTGTATTTTTTGAGAAGCCCTCTGGGAGAAACGGCCTTCCATTGCCCTTCCCGGTACAACCGCTCGCTGTATCGGATTACCGGCCTGCCGCTGCGCAGTCGCGCCGCGATATAACGCTCATCCTCCACGCCGCCAAATACAACGACATCACTGCTGCGAACCAGTTCCGCGCACAGCTCAGGCTCCTCATACCAACAGCGCAGATATGGCAGTGTGCTTCGGTCAACGTCCCATCCCATTTCCTGACGCTCCCGTTCCATCGGCTCTGTCTGAATAAAATGATAGCCGTCCCCCAGTCTTTCGTACAAAACGGAAGATACCGGGATCTGATGGTGATTGATATAATTAGACACAAAGGTTAATTTCATCGTATATTTCCAGCAAACGCCGGTAATTCCTTTCCCCGTCATGGGTCTGCAGCGCATGTCGGCGGGCCGCCTGCCCCATCTGGATTATCATTTCCCGATTGCCTTCATCAAACACGCGGCAGATACTGTCCGCCAATGCATCGGTATCCCCGGCCGCATACAAAAGCCCTTCTTCTCCCGATACCAGCATATTGTGAACCCCGCCCACATCACTGCTCACGACCGGCATGCCAAGCAGCATGGCCTCGCCGACGGAGTTCGGCGAATTTTCAATCGCGGAGGGAGAAAGAAAGACATGGCTGCACAAATATTGCTGCAGCATCGCCGCGGCATCCAGCTTTCCCAGAAACACGACCGACTGTTCCAGACCGTATGTCTGTATCAACTCCAACAGATACCTCCCGTAAGAAGATATTTTCAGCTTTTCTTTCCATGTGGAAAAACGGGTGATGATGTCCCCCGCCACATATACGCATGTCTTCGGATAAGCGGCCAGAATTTTGGGCAACGCCTGTAAAATATAATGCAGCCCTTTGATCGGATAATTGCCCTGACTCAAAAAGATACGGCAGGGAATGCACGTCTCCCGGTCCCATACCGGTCCGTAAAACGGCGTTCGCAGCGTTTCATTCATAAAATGATAGGCTGCCGCCGGATTCACCGCCCTTGTCCACTTCCTGTCCCAGTCCGTGCGTCCGGTGACATGTCCTGCATTCTGCAGCGCCTCTTTTTCATATTCGCCCCGCTGTCTGTACTTTTCCTGCTGGCGTACCAGGTTATCCTGTCTCAGAAAATCCCGCAATAGTGTCCGCTTCTGTATTCGCACAGGCAAATCCGCCATATAAGCGTCCGCATATACAAAACACAGTCCCTGAATGCCGATAAGCGTTCGCTCCGGCCGGCCAAAAGCCTTTGTCATAGCAAGCGTATGCGGATACTCCGTCCCGAAACAATGTACAATATCCGGTGCAAAGTCTTCCAGTATGTTATGAAAATGCCCTTCCACCGCCTCGTCATAGCATTCCGGGTGTATGGTGTCTTCCGGGAAGCCATACCAGGCAATCCCCTTTGTCTCACCCTGCATCGTGACGCCCGATATGGGAAAACACACGCCAAGCGTTACCCTGCCGCCCGCGCTTTCCCCTTCCTCTCCGTTTTCCCGGCAAAACCTTGCCGCCAGCCCGGAAAGCCACCCCTCCTTATTGCTGACGGGAAGACCCAGAGCGTCCGCAATCACCGGCAGCATAATGTTGCACAGCCAAAGTACCCTCATCATCCCTTATCCTCTTCTCCGTTTCCGGTATATGCATTCCTTCACTTTCTGATACACTCCCGCCAGTCTGGCATTTTTCGAGATCCAGGTCCGCAAAGGCGCCAGCGACAATGCCATCAGCAGCCGGAAACGGAAAATCTGTCCCTTGCGCATATATTTTTTCACAATTGCCGCGTGCTCTTTTGCCGACAGCCTCTCATTCTCCTTTGTCTCTGAAAAGCCGCCGCCCTCATAAGAGGTCACAACGATCTGCATGGAAACCGGGCGTACGCCATCTGCAAAATAGCTTCCCAAAAAATGCTCATAAT
>CATLGN010000331.1 GCA_949935685.1 uncultured Lachnospiraceae bacterium
GGTGTGGACATCGAGATTCTGGTTTGCCAGCTCGTTCAGCAGATAGCTGATGTCATGGATAATGGTGCTCAATCCCTCTACGAGCGAGGCGGTCGAGTGCATCAGCATTGCGGTTTCGTCTTTGCCGGTAATTTTGGGCATCGGCGTGTCCAGATCACCTTCCACGAGCTGTTTCATTCGTTTTGCACAGGCTTTCATCGGTTTGCTGATACTGTTTGCCAGCAGCAGGGCCACCAGAACAGAAATCAGGACGGCGATCACCATAACGATAATGTTGATGGCCATAGCGTTGTATGTAGTGGTGAGATAGTTTGCCTGCGGCGCTGTGACGGCGATACTCCAGCCGTCCGTATCCCTTACGGGCGCATAGGCTGCAAACATAGCTTCGCCCGCGCTCTCATAGCTTCCGAATCCGTTTTCACCCCGGCGCATGGCGGCATGGATTTCTGCCAGCCCGTTCAGGGCAGGATCATTCTGCGATTCGGCCTCAATATTTTGGACGGTGATGGTATCGAGCGTAATGTCGGCAATCGTATCACCGGATTTATTGATCATATAAGTCCGGCTGTTATCGCCGATCTGAACGGAAGACACAATATCGTTCAGGAAGGTCTCGTGCGGGACAAAATATACGACGCCTGCGATGGGAGCGCCCTGCGTTCCCCCGGTATAAAGCGGAGCCGCTACCATTATGGATAATTCCCCTGTGATTTTACTGATCAGCGGTTCCGATACATAGACATTGCCCTGCATAGCCTGTTTGACGTATTCCCGGTCGGAATAGTCCTTTCCGTCAAAAATGCTGATGCCGTCCATGCCGATAATATTTCCACGCTGGAAATCATGCATGGCGCAGCGCTCGTTGATAATAGCCTGCTTTTCTTCCAGCGATGCGTCGGGATCGGACAGCTGCGGAATACAGCCCGTATCCATGGCGACATTTTTATAGGCGAGCAGTTCCTGCTCCACACGTTCTGCCGCCAGAACAGCGGTTTCGCGCATCATATGGTCCACAGTGGTAATGGTACTGTGATAATTGGGTATGATACTGGAAATGCCCGCCGCGGTCAGTGCGATCAGAACAGTCAGAATAAGACAGAAGGTGATTTTTTTGCGAATACTTTTCATCTTATGATCCCCCATTTATATAGTATGAACAACACGTTCCTTTCAATCGTCGGTTGTTCCTATTTATTATATGAGTTTCTGTTTCCGGTTGTCAACCATTGTGATTTTTTATAAGGAATAAATAAAGGCGCCCCTCATTTTTGGTGTAAACGGCTACATTTTTTGTGGTTGTCATAGACAGAATTAAATACTATAATAAAAATTGCGGGGAGTATAACCACTATCGGAAAGGAACAGATTGCCATGAAGAGAAATTTTACCAAACGTCTTTCTGCTTATATGCTGGCGGCTTTTCTGGTTACGATTTTGGCAGTTTTTGCACTGCAGACGATCGTAAGCCAGAGAAATAACACTGCTACCGGTCTGGCGAAACTGGAAGACGTAAAAGCGAAACTGGCAGGAAACGAAGCGAATATCGAGAACCTCACCAAAAATCTCAGCGAAGATAACCTTGCCAAAACGAGAGCTTTTGCAGATATGATTACGGCGGACCCGGAAATCGTGAAAGATACGGCAAAACTGAATGCGGTCAAAGACAGACTGATGGTAAACGAATTACATGTCATTGATGCGGACGGGATTATCACGGAAAGCACGATAGACGCATATGTCGGTTTTGACATGAAAAGCGGGGAACAGTCCAATGCGTTTATGGTGATTGTGGATGACCCTTCGATTGAAATTGCGCAGGAACCGCAGGTGAACGTAGCGGAAGGGGTCGTGATGCAGTACATAGGCGTGGCAAGAACAGACGCTCCGGGACTTGTGCAGGTAGGCGTGCGGCCGGAGGTGCTGGAGGATATGCTTGCCGGCACGGAGATCAATGTCGTTTTGAACAACATTGATTATGGCGAAAACGGATATGTCTATGCGATTGACCCGGAGAGCGGCCTGATACTGGCGCATGAGAATGCGGCGCTGGTTGGGACGTCCGCTGTGGACGCCGGATTTCCCGCGGCATTTGCAGGAAAGGGCAGAGCGGTGATCGACGGGGAGCGCGGCTATTATCTGGCGCAGGAATATGACGGAAAGATTATCGGGACTTTTTTGCCGGCGGGCGAATATTATGCGCAGCGCAACAGTCAGACGCTTGTCGTATTTCTGAGCATGGCGGTTATCTTTGGCGTGCTGCTGTTTATGATCAATCATATGGTAGATGATAAAATCGTTCACGGGATCAATCAGATCAGCAATTCCATGAAAGAGATTGCGGACGGGAATTTTGAAGTTCATGTGAATGT
>CATLGN010000332.1 GCA_949935685.1 uncultured Lachnospiraceae bacterium
AGCCGGGAATTGCCGATGGAGGAGGAAACACTGCTGAATCTGTATGAGGAGATCGGAGAGGGGGATTACAATGATCTGGTATCCGTATGAGCAGATGAAGACAATGAAAGCGCCATATGAGGTTGTGGATGCGCAGGGAGTCTGGCTGGATACCCGGGAAGGCAGGATGATTGACTCCATATCGTCATGGTGGAGCGTGATCCATGGGTATCGGCATCCGGTACTGACAAATGCAATTATGGAGCAGGCGCGGCGTTTTTCCCATGTTATGCTTGGCGGTTTGACCCATGAGCCGGTACAAAAGCTGTCGGAGAAGCTGGCGGCATGGCTGCCGGGTGATCTGGATTATTGCTTTTTTTCCGATTCGGGGAGTGTAGGCGTGGAGGTAGCGCTGAAAATGGCGCTGCAATATTATGTCAACCGCGGAGAATTACAGCGGACAAAGATTCTTTCGCTGACGCATGCATATCATGGCGATACGTTTAAGACGATGGAAGCGGGTGACGATGCGGATTATCATTTTATTCTGGATGTGTACGGCGGGAAACGGGATGTGATCCACATTCCCACGGAAATTGCGGCGTTGGAGGAAGCGTTTGTGCGGTATCACGCGCATGTAAACTGCCTGATTGTGGAGCCGCTTCTGCAGGGAGCGGGCGGTATGCGGATGTATGATATTTCTTTTCTGAAACGCGCCAGAGAATTGTGCGATCAGTATGGCATACTGCTGATTTTTGATGAGGTTGCGACCGGATTCGGGCGGACCGGAAACCGCTTTGTGGCGGATTTGGTGCTGCCGGATATTATCGTACTGGGAAAGGCACTGACAGGGGGCTATATCGGTCATGCGGTGACGGTTGCACGGCGGAATGTATATGACGGGTTTTATGATGACGATGCCGCGCATGCGCTGATGCACGGTCCTACCTTTATGGGAAATGCACTGGCATGCAGTGCGGCGCTGGCGTCGATTCACGTGTTTGAGACGGAACGGTACATGGAAAAAATTGCCCGGATTGCGGCGGTAATCAAACGTGAGATGGAAGGATTCGCCGATCCCCGTATCCGGGAGGTGCGGATGATGGGAGGCTGTGTGTGTATTGAAGTGAACGAGCCGGAGACACTGGCCGGGTATCAGGAATTTGCCCGTGCGCGGGGCGTATTTGCCCGTCCGTTCCTGAAATATTTGTATGCCATGCCGCCCTACATTATTGGGGAGGAGGAACTGTTACAGATACTCAATACGATGAAGGCGTGGTTTTGGCGCCGGTAAAAGGAGCTGATCGGTGTTTACAACCCCAGAATGGGCAAAAGATCCCAGAGATTGCGGATTATGTGATCGATTCGCAGATCGTCCGGCGCAGGAACGCCGCCGGGATTATACCAGCAGCAGGCAATGCCTGCCCGATTGCCGCCCAACATGTCGCTTGTAAGGGAGTCGCCCACAATGACGGCTTCCTTTTTTTGGAAAGCGGGAATCTGTTCCATACACAGACGGAAGAATTCGGGAGACGGTTTTTCGAATCCCAGTTCTTCCGAGATAAAGCATCCGTCCATAAGCGCCGCCAGACCGCTGCCCCTGAGCTTGTTTCGCTGGGTGGAAGCGACGCCGTTTGTTACAATATACTGCCTGTGCGTGGCGTGAAGCTTCCGGCAAAGCGCAAGGGAGTCGTCCAGACAGTAAAAGACGCTGCCCAGAAGCCTTTGATAGCTATCCTTAAATACGGTAACATCGACGCCCGAAATACCTGCCGTCTTAAAAAAATGTACAAAGCGCTGCGCGAGCAGTTCTTCTTTTGTGATTTCACACCGTTCCAGACGATTCCAGTACGAGCGGGTGAGTTGCGAATACAGAGAGAGCAGCGTGTCGTCCGGCGTCAGACCGGCCTGTATCATACAGGTATCGAAAGCATA
The DNA here is from genome assembly GCA_949935685.1 of uncultured Lachnospiraceae bacterium. Lineage (GTDB taxonomy): Bacteria > Bacillota > Clostridia > Lachnospirales > Lachnospiraceae > VSOB01. The sequence continues at coordinate 1,915 of CATLGN010000332.1, forward strand.
CTTTTCCGATGCGTTGAAATCCAGCAGCGTGTTATCCAGATCCCATAAGATAGTTGTATACATACGTTGCCTCCTTATGACTGTAAACGGATTGAACTGCTATTATTGTAGCAGGTTGGAAGGGGATATACAAGGGAAGATACATCCGCACGACAAACGCATGAATGAATCAATTGTAAATATTTCGTAAACTGAGATGGACAGAAATGGAAAATCCGTAACGCCGTATGTTTTCGGCGGGTGTACAGCATTCCGGATGCATACCTTGCGAAAGGTATTAGCGGTTCTTACCGCTGCGCCACAGCCCGCAATTTTCGGACACGGATGTCCGAAAAAGTCCGATTTGCGCCCGGATGGCGCATAGAGGACGGTTGTACGCCTGCCGGTATCTGTTGCCGCAACGGTTAGAACCGCTTATGTCTGTAGCCC
>CATLGN010000333.1 GCA_949935685.1 uncultured Lachnospiraceae bacterium
TTTCCGCCGTTTCCATCCGCTTCCTCCTGTCCGCTTCCCACTGCCAGCCGGTTGATCTGCGTCGCCAGATACCCCGCGCCGTAGCCGTTGTCTATATTTACCGCCGCAATGCCGTTGGCACAGGAATTGATCATCGTCAGCAGTGCGGACACCCCCTGAAAGCTCGCGCCATAGCCCACGGATGTCGGCACCGCAATGACCGGATTGCGCACCAGGCCGCCGATCACGCTGGCCAGCGCCCCTTCCATGCCCGCCACGGCTACCACACAGTTTGCCCGCTGGATGCTGTCCAGCCGGGAAAGCAGCCTGTGCAGTCCGCTGACACCTATGTCGTAAATCCGCTCCACATAGCTGCCGAAATATTCCGCTGTCTGCGCCGCTTCCTCCGCCACCGGAATATCCGCCGTACCCGCCGTGCAGACTGCAATCCTTCCGATATGCCGTTTTTCTGCCTTCTCAATTTTCAGGATATGGGAAATCTCATCATACACGACGGCGGAAAGCTTCTCTTTTACCATTTCATACTGATGCCGGCTCGCCCTCGTCCCGAATGCTTCACCGTCCGCCGCATACATCTTCTCATAAATCGAGACAAGATATGCATCCGCCTTGCCGCTGCAATAGATCACTTCCGGGAATCCGGAGCGTATCTCCCGATGCGAATCCAGCTTTGCATATCCCAGCTCCTCAAAAGGCCGGCGGCGGAAATACCGTTCCGCCTCCTCCACCGACATCTGTCCGCTTCTGACCTGCTCCAGTATCGCTTTCGTTTCCATAATATGAATACCTCCGGTAATATCCGTCAAAATACACAACCGCCTGTTCTCCGCATACGGCTTCCAGCGAATCCGCCAACTGTCTGCGCACTTCCTCCACATCCAGTCCATGCCGCCGTATCTGTGCGGTAACGCAGGACTGCAGCATCAGGAAATCGACAAGCCCCTCTCTTGCAAACGGCTGCTCCAGCGTAAACGAAGCCTGCTTCTCCAGCGTAAAGCCATAACGGGGCGCAGCCGCCTCCAGACCGCCGGGGCCCGCTGCCGTCTTCGGAAACCGCTTCCTGTAATCGCAGCGCCACCACTCGGTATAAGCCGGATTTCCCTGCATCCTGTCCGTAATCCAGAAATCATAGACAAGCAGCGTCCCGCCACGCCGCAGTACCCGCCCTGCGCCCGCTAAAAAGCGGTCAGCATCCAGCCAGTCCACCACGCCGGCCGCCGTGATTATGTCGAATGTCTTCTCCGGGAAATCCGGCGCCTCACCGCTCCCGCATGCAAACGTACACGCCGGATCCGTGCAGGCCGCCCGGGCCGCCGCAACCATATCCCCGGATACATCGATTCCCGTCACCCGCCGGCAGATCAGCCGCAATGCTTTCACAGACAGCCCCGCGCCACAGCCGACGTCCAGACCGTTTGCAAAAGAAATGCCCGGGCTGCCGGCCTGTACCATTTCCATCACCTGTCTGTGCAGAAACGGCCTGTCAGCGTAACCCCGGGCGATACGCTCATCTGCGATAAATGCTGTCATTTTTATGTCTCCTTTTATACAGACAGGCGTATTTTTGTCTGATACCGCCCTGTCATTAAATCATTATAACACAGCATGCCGAAATATGCCAAATACAAACCGCACGACAAACACATAAATGAACAGACTGTGAACATAACGTATACAAAGGACAGAAACGGAAAAATCCCGATCATATTATAACATTCCGGCAGGGGTGCAGTAGCCCGGTACACGGCCGGAATGCTGCGACCCTGCCGGAAGTATGTTACATCGCAGACTTTTTCCGTTTCTGTCCGGTTCGCTCTGTGAAATGTTTACAGTCTGTTCATTCATGTGTTTGTCGTGATACAAACCGTCGCTACCGCTTCTTTTTCATCCACGCATCCCGTTCGGTCACGTACAGCGCCTTGAAAATGTCAATATCTTCCAGGGTGGTGATTTTCATATTCTTATTGGAACCAAGCGAAAAATATAGTTCCGCGCCCAGTTCCAGCATCAGTGTATTGGTATATACGGCATTGGTAATTCCCCGCTTCAAAGCCTCTTTGTGCGCCCGGAGCGCTTTGCCGTATCGATATGCCTGCGGTGTCTGCACGCGCATAATATCGTTTCTGTCAATCCCTTCGCTGCCCCGCCCGCCATCCTCTGTCCGCATAATCGTCTCCTGACACCTGACCGCGGAAAGTCCCGAACCAAACTGCTTTGCCCGCGCAATGCAGTCCGTTATGATTTCCTGCGAAATCATCGGACGGACGGCATCATGGATGATGACAATATCCTCCTCTCCGCACATATCTTCCAGCGCA
>CATLGN010000334.1 GCA_949935685.1 uncultured Lachnospiraceae bacterium
ACGATGCGGAAGTTCCTGTTCTATGGAAGTAATGCAGCGTGGGTTTTTACAGCGGATGATATTTGTGACATGTTCCGGCATATTGAGTTTCCGCTTTTCCATAATGACTCCGTCTTTAATTACATCAATTGTGATATTGGGATCAAGGACTGCAAGCATATCAAAATCAAGGTCAATCGGACCGTCAATTTTGATAATGTCTTTTCGCCCCATCTTATTGCTTCGTGCATTTTTTATAATGGCAACACTGCAGTCCAGTTTTTCCAATTGCAGATAGTTGTAAATTTCCATTGCACCACCGGCATGGATATGGTCCATAACGATTCCTTCATTTAATCCTCCAATATTTAACATACAAAACACACCATCCTTTCTGTCTAGTTTCCGTTTGGTCTTTCTGCTCCAAGCAGTGTCATAATCAGTGCCATCCGCACATAGACACCAAGCTGCGCCTGTTTAAAGTAGACGGCGCGAGGATCTTCATCGACCTCTGTTGCAATTTCATTGACGCGTGGAAGCGGATGCAGTACAAGCATGTCTGGTTTGGCATATTTCATTTTCTCATTATTCAAAATAAAAGAATCTTTCAGCCGAATATAGTCTTCTTCATTGAAGAAGCGTTCCCGCTGAACGCGCGTCATATAGAGCAGATCCAGCTTGCCGATACAATCTTCCAGCCGGATGACTTCCTCATAATCAATGCCTTTTTCGTGCAGCATTTCGGTCATATAGCTCGGCATACGCAGTTCTTCCGGCGAAATAAAGAGAAAGTGGATATTTTCGTATCGGACGAGCGCGTGAATCAGCGAGTGGACGGTACGGCCGAATTTCAGATCACCGCACAGGCCGATGGTCAGACCGGACAGCCGGCCTTTCAGAGAGCGGATTGTCAGCAGGTCGGTCAGTGTCTGGGTGGGATGCTGATGGCCGCCGTCCCCGGCGTTGATCACGGGAATGGAAGAACGGCTGGCGGCCACCATGGGAGCGCCTTCCTTGGGATGACGCATGGCACAGATGTCCGCATAGCAGGAAATGACCCGGATGGTGTCGGAAACGCTTTCTCCTTTGGAAGCGGATGAGGAACCGGCGTCGGAAAAACCGAGAACCTGCCCTCCCAGATTCAGCATTGCCGCCTCAAAGCTGAGACGGGTCCGGGTGCTCGGTTCGTAAAAGCAGGTTGCCAGTTTTTTGCCCTCACATACGTGGGCGTATCGGTCCATGTGTCGTTCCATATCGTTTGCCAGATCAAAGAGCCTGTCCAGTTCTTCGGTGGTAAAATCAAGCGGACTCATTAAATGTCTCATGTCAGATCTCCTTTTTGTACTGATTTTCGCAAAAAATCGAAGGAATAAAAAAGAAGCGCGCAAACGCGCTTCTTTTTTATTCGTTGTAAGATACAAGCTCCGAAACCGGTTTCCTTCTGGGAGCCGTCGGCGCTTCATCGGGATAGCCAATGGGAATCAGAGCAACGAGTTCCCTGTCCTCCGGCAGTTCCAGCAAAGCGGAAACGCCGTCACCGTCGAAGATACCTACGATAACGGAACCGATTCCCTGCTCGTAGGCCGCCAGACAGAACGCTTCGGAAGCCACACCGGCGTCATACATCTGCCAGGTATCTTTGCGCGGGGTCGTAAATGAACCGTCTCTTTCATAACCGCATCTGTTTTTGATCACGGTAACGGCAATCAGCATGGGTGCATTCTGAATGATGACACCGTTATTGGGAAACATGGATGTGCATTCACTGCCGATTTTATCTTTCAGCGCGCCTTCAACAGCCACGTAACGGACGATCTGGGTATGCTTCCAGCTTGGCGCATAGGATGCGGTTTCAATGATTTCTTCCAATAGCTGATGGTCTATCCTGGTATCCTTAAATTTACGGATGCTTCTGCGTCCTCTGATACATTCTTTTGCAGTCACTCTGAATCCTCCTTTTATTTTCATTTTTCTTATCATATCACAGAGGCTGTTTGGTTTCAATGGAAATCTGTACGGCAGTCACGACAAACGCCGGAATAAACAAATTGTGAACATTTACAGACCGAACAGGACAGAAACGGAAAGGCTATGACAGGATCATGGTGTTCCGACAGAGGCGTACATCCCGTTGATGCACCGGGCTGCGGGCATAAGCGGTTCTAAGCGTTGCGGCAGCAGATACAGGCGGGTATGCAATCGGCCTCTATGCGCCGTCCGGGCGCAAGTCGGCCTTTTCCGGACATCCGTGTCCGGAAATTGCAGGCTGTGGCGCACCGCCAAGAACCGCTAATACCCTTCGCAAGGCGCACCGACGGGATGTACG
>CATLGN010000335.1 GCA_949935685.1 uncultured Lachnospiraceae bacterium
GAGCGCACAGAAAAGAAGTGCTGCGGGAGGACGGTAATGCGGAGCGCACAGAAGCAGAACGTACTGGATGTGATAAACAGCCTGTATCAGGCTCATAAGGAAATAAAAAGTGCGCTGGAACGGAAAAATCAGGTTTTGGCACAGAATATGCTTGCCGAGTGTCAGGACTTTGCCATTTCTCTTGGTGAAAGTATAGAGAAACTGGAGAAGCAGGGACATGTTACGGTGTCTTACATAGAGGAGTATTGCGAACTGCTTTTTCGTGTTCACGAAGAAGTGGCGGGAGCGGGGTACAATGGAAACAATATTTGCAAAAGCCTGAAAAAACAGCTTATGAAAGTGGAAAACAGTGCGAAGTCGGATATAGCGGTCAGAAAGGAAGTGGTATTTCTTCCTTATAAAGCAAGCATGTGGGATAGCCTGGAGAGTGTCTGGAAGGCGGCGGATGCGGATGAAACCTGTGATGCGTATGTCATTCCGATTCCATATTACGACAAAAATCCCGACGGCAGTTTCCGGGAAATGCACTATGAGGGAGACCAGTACCCGGACACTGTTCCGATTACGCGGTATGACGCTTTTGATCTGGAAGCGCATCACCCGGACGCGATCTATATCCATAACCCGTACGATGCCGAAAACTTTGTCACGAGCGTACATCCGTTTTTTTATTCTTCCAATTTGAAAAAATTTACGGAAAACCTGATTTATATTCCGTACTTTGTATTGGAGGAAATCAGGCCGGATGAAGATGAAAAAATAAAAGGAATGAAACATTTCTGCACGACGCCGGGCGTTCGCAATGCAGACCGGGTGATCGTACAGTCGGAGGATATGCGGCAGATATACATCCGGGTTCTTTTGGAGGAATTTAACGATTACAGCAGGACGGCAAAAAAATATTGGGGAGATAAAATCCTCGGGCTTGGTTCGCCCAAATTTGATAAAGTAATCAATACGAAAAAGGAAGATATTGCATTGCCGGAAAACTGGCGGAAAATCATTTACAGGCCGGACGGGAGCCGGAAGAAGATTATTTTGTATAATACGAGCATTGTGGGATTCCTGGCGCATAATGAAAAAATGCTTGCAAAACTGGAAGACGTATTTTGCATATTCCGGGAATATCGGGAGGAGGCAGCGCTGCTGTGGCGGCCGCATCCTTTGATTGAGAGTACCCTGATCAGTATGCGGCCGGAATTGTGGAAGGCATATGTGGCAATCCGTGAGCGGTATCAGGCAGAGGGATGGGGCATTTATGACGATACGGCTGATATAGACAGAGCGATTATATTGTCGGATGCCTATTACGGGGATGCCAGTTCCGTTGTGCATCTGTACAAAAAAACGGGAAAACCGGTTATGATGCAGAACGTAGCGTTGATCAATGCGTTACAGAAAGGGGGCATGCGACTTGAGAAGAAAGAAAGCGGTTATAGCGGCGGCGTTCCTAAGCGGGATCAGCCTGCTTCTGTCAGAAGCGGCGGCCTTACCGGCGTATGCTACAGAGGAAATCCAAGAGCCGGCAGAAACGGAAGAAGATGGAGATGAGAGTGGGATGCAGGAGGATGCCGGGGGAGAGAACGGCGGCGGCGAAAGCACAGACGACGGCGCAATACCGGAAGAAATCGACGGGACAGAGGATATGGATGCCGAATTCCCGGACGCCGGGGAAGGCGGGGCGGATGACAGTGGAGAGGACGCAGAGCCGTCCGTTGTGCCCGAGGAGGAAGCGGAGACGGCAAGCGTCCCGGTCAGACTGCAGGTGCCGCAAAAGTTTAATATTGTGCTGAACCCATGGGAGATGGACGGGCAGGAACAGATTTATTCTGCGGAATATACAATTAAAAATGTGAGCGGGGAAAAAGGGACGCTGAAGCTGACCGGCATTGCCGTCGGAACGGGAGAAGACATTGCGATACGGCCTGACAGCGACGACATTCACGACGGGAATGATCAGAATATATGGATTGCAATGGTAATAAACGGGGAAGAAACGATTGCGCTGTCGCCTGACGGGTCGGATTACGAGACTGTGCTGGAGACGGACGCAGATGTGACGCTTACATTTACAGGGGCAATGAATGAGAACGTCGCAAACGGTTGGCGGGACAGTGACGTGGAAGTGTCGGTGATCTATGACTGGATGACCGACGCAGAGAAAGCTGCCGCCGCAGAAGCGATTCCGCCGCAGGCAGACGAGGCGGCGGAAGAAAATGGACTGCAGCAGGCAGGCGCGGCGGAAGAAGGCGAAGCGGAGCAGGCAGGCGCGGCGGAAGAAAGCGAACC
>CATLGN010000336.1 GCA_949935685.1 uncultured Lachnospiraceae bacterium
AATAGCCTGTCTGAATATCGCTGCGAATATACAGACTTTGCAGCCTTTCCCTGTCTTCCTGCGCAACGGAGAAATCTCCGTCCGGATTTTCGTCATACCGGTCAATATATTTCCGATAAACAGCCGTTACCCCGGCCGCATATTCCGGCCGCTTCATGCGCCCTTCTATTTTAAATGAATCGATCCCTGCCCGAATCAGCTCCGGCAGAAACGGAAGCGTACACATGTCTTTCAAGCTCAGCGGATGCGGCGGCGTTTTCATATCGTCCACCGTCTGATATGGCAGCCGGCACGGCTGCGCACATCTGCCCCGGTTTCCGCTTCTGCCGCCAAGCATACTACTGAACAGACACTGTCCCGAATAACAGTAACACATCGCACCATGGATAAATGCCTCCACTTCAATGCCCGTTTCTTTTATGGCGGAGAGTTCCCGCAAAGACAGCTCGCGGGCCGGCACGACACGGGAAACGCCCTGTTCCAATAACAGCCGCGCGCCCCACGGACCGGTGACGTTCATCTGCGTGCTGCCATGCAGCTCCAGTTCCGGGAACAATTCCCGCAGCAGCGAGAGAACCCCCACGTCCTGTACGATCACACCGTCCAGCCCTTCCTCATAGAAGGGTTTTATATATGCCGGTATTTCCTCCATCTCCGCTTCCTTTACCAGCGTATTGACCGTCAAATAGAGTTTTTTGCCAAATAAATGCGCATAACGAATAGCCAGACATACCTCCTCCTCTGTAAAATTCCCGGCGTATGCTCTGGCTCCAAATTTTCTGCCACCAATATAAACGGCGTCTGCTCCTGCATGAACAGCGCCCTGAAAACTTTCAAAGCTGCCTGCCGGAGCTAATAGCTCCACTTCTTTCATGCCTTTTTCTGTCCTCTTAACTCGGTTTCCATACGGACGATCTTTTTCGCATTTTCATTCAGCTCTTTCTGCAGCCCCTTCATGTTTTTCTCGGTGCTTTCCATCTTCATCTGGGCTGCAATCAGCTCATGCTTCAAATCATAGATCTCTTTTTCCTTGCTGGCAATATCCTCTTCCAGCATGCTGATCTGCTTTTTCGCCTTGAAATAATCGTCTGCGATGTTCAACTGCATCAGCACATTTTGTATGTCCATCGGCTGTCTGCGGAACTGATCGACTTTATTATATTCCACGACTTTGTTATTGATATAAGATGCCACTTTCTGAAGGTATTCCTCGCTCTCATAACCGCTCAGGGTAAAAACCTTCCCGCCGATAATCACTTCCGTATCCGTTTTTGCTGACATCTTCGCACCCCTCATCCGTATGACATGAACAGCGGTTTCGCCACACCTGCCGCCGCAGGAATGCTGTCTATCGCTGCCTGTATGGCTATTATACCGGCATTATGTGGGAATTTCAAGCCCCAAATGCCCGTATGTCAGATCCGTCACCATCCGTCCTCTGGGCGTCCGGTTCAGAAAACCGTTCTGTATCAGATACGGTTCATACACATCCTCGATCGTCCCCGCATCTTCTCCGATCGCTGCCGCCAGCGTATCCAGTCCCACCGGCCCGCCGCCAAACTTCTCAATCATTGTCAGCAAAATATTCCGGTCCACATAGTCCAGCCCAAGCCGGTCCACATCCAGCAGATCCAGCGCCGTATCGGCTACCTGGCGCGTAATCACGCCGTCATACCGTACCTGCGCAAAGTCCCGGACCCGTTTTAGAATACGATTGGCTATCCGCGGCGTTCCACGGCTCCGCTTCGCCAGTTCCATAGCCCCCGCCTTCTCAATGGAGACATCCAGAATCCGGGCCGAATGCAGAATGATCTGACACAATTCCGACACACTGTAAAATTCCAGTCTGTGGATCACGCCGAATCGGTCCCGCAGTGGAGCCGTCAGCAGTCCCGCTCTTGTAGTCGCGCCCACCAGCGTGAATTTCGGCAGATCCAGCCGGATGGAACGGGCCGACGCTCCCTTTCCGATCATAATATCAATGGCATAGTCCTCCATCGCCGGATACAGCACTTCCTCCACCTGCCGGTTCAGACGGTGAATCTCATCCACAAAGAGCAGATCCCCCTCCTGCAGATTGTTGAGAATGGCCGCCATTTCACCCGGTTTCTCGATCGCAGGGCCGCTCGTCACTTTCAGATTCACTTCCATCTCATTGGCGATAATACCCGCCAGCGTTGTCTTGCCAAGACCCGGCGGCCCATAAAACAGAACATGATCCAGCGCATCCCCCCGCTGCTTTGCCGCCTCAATATATATTTTCAGACTTTCCTTTGCCT
>CATLGN010000337.1 GCA_949935685.1 uncultured Lachnospiraceae bacterium
ACTATATTTCTACCGTATAATTTGTTTGTATCATGCGGCAATATCTGATAAAATAGCGACAGACAAAAGAACGGAAAGGAATCTTTTATGATAAAACTGATTGTAATGGATGTGGATGGCACGCTCTCAGACGGGAGCATTTACTATGATACGGCTGGAAACGAATTAAAAAAGTTTTCCGTAAAGGATGCGGCGGGGATACTGGCGGCAGAGGCTGTCGGGATTTCGTGTATGATACTGACGGGACGGGAATCGCCGATGGTGAAGAAACGGGCGGAAGAATTGAAAATTTCATATATCATACAGGGAATCAAAGACAAAGAAGCATTTTTGACCCGTTTCCTCCGGGAAAATAATATTGCCCCGGGCGATGTATTGTATATTGGGGATGATCTGAACGATATACGGGCAATGCGGCAGGCCGGCTTTGCAGGCTGCCCTGCCGATTCCGCTGATGAGGTTCTGGAGCTGTCGGATTATGTTTCCCGCCTGCGGGGCGGGTGCGGAGCTGTCCGGGACGTGATATTTCATTTTCTGAAAACAGAAGGGGTATACGAAAAAGCGGTCTCCAAAGCGTATGGAGGAATATGAAGGAACGGGATATTAACGTTCCGCATTTTTCTGACTGACGAGCAGACCATCCAGATAGGCCTGCAGACTATCTTTGTACTCTTCCTGTAACATCTGGTATTTGTTCAGTAAAGTAAGTTCATCTTCGGATAACTGCTGGTTTTGGCAGGGGAAACGGATGTCCGATAATCCGAGAATATAATCGCATCTCGCCTGAAAAATTTCAGACAGCTTTAACAGCCGGGCGACGGTCGGATAATTTTTTCCGCTTTCATAAGCGCTGATTGTTTCCTGTGATACTTCGAGTGCTGCCGCCAGATTTACCTGTGTCATATGTATCCCTTCCCGAAGCTGTCTGATTCTGTTCTCCATATGTTCTCCTGTCAATGCATCCTGTTTTTACCAGCATACAATTGTAATCTGTATTTGACAGGATTTTGAGTTATAAATAATATTACTGTAAACAATATAAAGACAGACAGGCGGGCGTATTACCGGCAGAGCAGACCGTCCAGATAGGCGAGCATAAGTTCTTTTTTCCGGTCGTCGAGAAGATGGTATCTTGTCAACAGGCGTACCTCATCCTCTTTCAGATCTTTTTTCTCGTAGGGAAGCCTGACATCGGACAGGCCCAGAATGTAATCGCAGCTTGCATGAAAGAGTTTGGACAGTTTGACCAGATTGGAAACACTCGGATAGTGTTTGCCGCTTTCATAGGAACTGATCGTTTCCTGCGATACCTCCAATTCGATTGACAGGCGGATTTGTGTCATTTTTTTTTCTTCCCGAAGCTGCCGGATTCTGTTTTCCATACTTTCTCCTGTTGTTTTTTTGCGAGGTTATTCCGCACACTATTTTTATCCTCTATAAAGGTACAATCTCAACCTATATAATTTAGAACTAAATATTATATTATTTACAGGTTACAACTATATTATAGAAAAAACAGACAGAAATATGCGGTGCCGCATCGGTTTCGATTGCGGCACAGAAACGGAGGGATTGGATTGTATCTTACAATGCTGGGGACAGGCCATGCAACGGTGACGGAATGTTATAATACCTGTTTTGCCCTGCAGGGGGACGGGGCGTATGCGGATACCTTTTTTCTGGTTGACGGAGGCGGCGGCAACACGATTCTGAAGCAGCTCAAGGCGGCAGGAATCGATTGGAGACGGATTCGGACGATATTTGTCACACACAGGCATATCGACCATCTTCTGGGAATTATCTGGCTGATGCGGGTGATCTGCGCCGCTATGAGCCGCGGGGAATATCGGGAGACGGTAACGATATATGGGCATGAGGAATTACTTTCTCTCATACGAGATATGGCCAGGGAGCTTTTGCAGAAAAAATGGATTGCTTCGATTGATAAACAGCTTTTACTGGAACCTGTCCACGACGGGGAGGGCAAAGTGATTTTAGGGAAGACGGTGACATTTTTTGATATATTATCAAAGAAAGAAAAGCAGTATGGCTTTTGCATGAAGCTGGATGAAAAAAATAAGTTTACCTGTCTTGGGGACGAGCCTTACCGGGAAAACGAACTGCCCTATGCCAAAGACAGCGCCTGGCTGCTCCATGAGGCGTTCTGCCTGTATGCGGAGGCAGATCGGTTTCACCCGTATGAGAAACATCACTCGACCGTCAGGGAAGCGTGCGAGGCGGCGCAGACACTGTGTGTGAAGAACCTGCTTCTCTAT
>CATLGN010000338.1 GCA_949935685.1 uncultured Lachnospiraceae bacterium
GTTGCGAGCGGCAACGATGCTTCGGTGGCCATGGCGGAGCACATTGCGGGGACGGAGGAAGAGTTTGTGGCCATGATGAACCGAAAGGCGGAAAGCCTGGGGATGACGGATACGCATTTTGAGGACTGCTGTGGGCTGACAGGATCGGATCAGCATTATACGACGGCGAAGGATGTGGCCCTGATGTCCCGGGCGCTGATTACGGAATATCCGGAGATTTATCGGTATACAAAAATCTGGATGGAGGATATTACCCATACGACCCGACAGGGAAGCAGTCAGTTTACCCTCTCGAGTACCAATAAGCTGCTCAAACAGTATCCCTATGCCACGGGGCTGAAAACCGGTTCCACGGATAAGGCGAAATATTGTCTGTCGGCGACGGCCAATAAGGACGGCATTGACCTGATTGCCGTTGTAATGGCGGCGCCGGATTATAAGGTGCGTTTTCAGGACGCCATGGATCTGCTGAATTATGGGTTCGCGGTCAGCAGTCTGTTCACGGATGAAAATAAAGAAGCGCTTTCCGCCAGAACGGTGACAGGCGGGGTGCGGGATACGGCGGGGATTGTTTATAAGGAGGCGTTCCGCTATCTGGATACGGAAGGCAATGACATCAATCAGATCCAGAAAGAAGTAAAGCTGCCACAGGAAGTGGAAGCGCCGGTCAGAGAAGGGGAGATCGCGGGCAGAGCCGTTTATACACTAAACGGCAGAGAGATTGGGAGCGTGGATATTCTCTTTGCGGAAACTGTGGAGAAAGCCACATACCGGGATTATGTGAAGAAAGTATTTCGGATTTTCTTTTAGGGCTTTTAAGAATCGGGGTTTCATGTTATACTATTAAACCGTAACTGCAAACATCCTCTTTTTTACAGGAGACATGGCGTAATGGGGTATGTGATACTTGCTTTTTTTCTGCTTGTGCTGTACGGTTTGCTTGTGATTGTCCTTGATATGAACCGTTTTGTCGTGGCGCCCTATGAGGTGCGGTCGGATAAAATCAATCGAAAATATACCATTGTTATGCTTTCGGATTTGCATAACAAAGCATATGGCAGAGAGAATGAGAAGCTGGTCAGAGCAATCGAAGACTGTCATCCTGACTGTATTGTGACGGCGGGAGATATGTATACATCAATCAGGGGATCGGGTTTTGCCAATGCGCTGGCGCTTCTGGGCGCATTGGCAAAACGGTTCCCGGTTTATATTGCAAACGGCAACCACGAGCACAAGACGGCTGAACGGCCCGATTATTTTGATCATATGTATGAGCATTATACGGAAAAGCTGCGTGCAATGGGGCTGGAACCTCTGGTCAATTCGCATGTGATATTGCCGGAGGCCAATATTGATATTTGCGGACTGCAGATCGGACGGGAATACTTTAAGCATTTTCGGAAAAAAGAGATGCCCGGCGATTATATGGACAGGCTCGCGGGAAAGGCGAATGCGAGACGGTTTCAGATATTGCTGGCCCATAACCCGCTGTATTTTGAAGAATATGCCGCATGGGGCGCGGATCTGGTGCTTTCGGGGCATGTGCACGGCGGCATCGTCAGACTGCCGTTTCTGGGCGGCGTCGTTTCTCCTGCGGTAACGCCGTTTCCCAAATATGACGGCGGCCGGTTTACGGAGGGCAGGAGTACGATGATACTGGGCAGGGGCCTCGGAACGCACAGTCTTCCCGTTCGCATGTGGAATCCGGGGGAACTCGTTGTTGTGACGCTGCTGCCGGCGGCAAAGGACTGAGAGGCGCTATGGCGATTACGGTAAAATTACAGGTGTTTGAGGGACCGCTGGATCTGCTGCTGCACCTGATCGAAAAAAATAAAGTCGATATTTATGACATCCCGATTGTGGAGATTACCGCGCAATATCTGGATTATATTCATCAGATGGAGACGGAAGACATGAATGTCATGAGTGAGTTTCTTGTGATGGCGGCCACATTGATTGACATCAAATGTAAAATGCTGCTGCCCAGAGAGGTGAACGAAGAAGGAGAGGAAGAAGATCCGCGTGCCGAACTGGTGGAAAAACTGCTGGAATACAAGATGTACAAGTATATGTCCTACGAGCTGAAGGACAGGCAGTTGGATGCCGGCAGAAATCTGTTTAAGAAGCCTACGCTGCCGCCGGAGATTCGGGATTACCGGGAGCCGGTCGATTACGAAGCGCTTTTGGGGG
>CATLGN010000339.1 GCA_949935685.1 uncultured Lachnospiraceae bacterium
GTCGCGGCCGGCTGGCTGTGGATATTCCTGAAAAAAATAAAATGTCCCAAGATACTCGGCTATGGTCTCTGCGGCTTTGTCGGTTCCATGACAAACACCGTTACCGTTATGGGCAGCATCTACTTCCTGCTCGCCCAGCAGTATGCGCAGGCCCGCGAAGTAGCGGTGACGGCCGTTTTCGGTCTGGTTATGGGCACGGTGACGGCGTCCGGCATACCGGAAGCTATCTGTGCAACCATACTGGTGGCGCTGATCACAAAAGCGCTGGCGGCCGCCAGAGTATTTGAGCTCAGAAAAGAACCCGTGAAATCAAAAGCATAAGATTGGACGATTACGATATGTTTACCGGCAAAAAGATCATACTGGGCGTTACCGGGAGCATCGCGGCCTATAAAATCGCCTCGCTGGCAAGTATGCTGAAAAAGCAGGGCGGCGATATTACCGTGATTATGACGGAAAACGCTTCCAACTTTATCACACCCATTACCTTTGAAACGCTGACCGGCAATAAGTGCCTGATTGATACGTTCGACCGGCATTTTGAATTTAACGTCGAACACGTGGCGCTGGCAAGACAGGCGGACGTCTTTCTGCTTGCGCCGGCATCCGCCAATGTGATCGGCAAGATTGCAAACGGCATTGCCGACGATATGCTCACAACCACATACATGGCCTGTGAATGTCCGAAGATCGTGGCGCCCGCCATGAATACCCGCATGTACCGCAATCCGGTCGTGCAGGATAATCTGGACAAATGCAGGCACTACGGCATGGAAATCATAACGCCCGCCGCCGGCTATCTGGCCTGCGGTGATACGGGAGACGGCAAGATGCCGGATCCGGAAGTTTTACGGGATGCCATTGCGCACGCATTCGCCTGCGCGAAGGATATGCTGGGGCTGCGGGTGCTTGTCACGGCGGGGCCCACCCGGGAAGCCATCGATCCGGTACGCTTTATCAGCAATCATTCCACCGGAAAAATGGGCTATGCCATCGCAAGGCACTGTATGCTCCGGGGCGCGGACGTAACGCTTGTCTCCGGCCCCACACAGCTTCCCGTTCCGCCCTATCTCACCTGCATCCCGGTCACAACCGCCAGGGAAATGTTTGACGCCGTCACATCCGTCAGCGATTCGCAGGATATTATTATCAAGGCGGCAGCCGTAGCGGATTACCGTCCCGCTGAAACAGCCCCGGAAAAAGTCAAAAAATCCGACGATGCGCTTTCCATTGCCCTCAGCCGGACCGACGACATTCTGCAGTATCTGGGGCGGCACAAACGAGAGGGGCAGTTTTTATGCGGCTTTTCCATGGAAACGGAACATCTGCTCGAAAATGCCCGCGCAAAACTGGAGCGCAAAAATCTGGATATGATCGTGGCAAACAATCTGAAAGTAACCGGCGCCGGCTTCGGCGTCAATACCAATGTGGTGACACTGATCACCCAAAGCAGTCAGACACAGCTTCCCCTTATGAGCAAAGACGAGGTGGCAAGACAGTTGACAGATACAATACTGGAAATGCGAAAAGCGCAATAAAAAAACAAACCGCCGCCCCTGCCCGCAATTACTGCAGACAGGGGCGGCAATGTAACAAACAGGAAAAGCGCTTATCAATCCATGAGCAGCTTCCGTTTCCGCCCGATCATTTCGTCGATTCTTTCGATATACTGCGCCACTTCCTTCACATTCTCGCACCGTTCAATCCTGCCGTCCGGGTATACCCGCTTGCTGATCGAGCCGGCGCCCAGCGCTGCGATCGTCTGCATCTCCTCCATCATCAGAATATTATAAATGCCAAAACAGCCCGGCCGCGCATAACCGACATTCTCAAAATTTCCCGACATATTTTTCTGCCGGTACAGATAATATGGCTCCATTCCCATCGCCCGGGCGGACGAAGCCGCAATCTCCATCATGGCGTCCGTATTGCAGATTGACTGCAGACCGTTTTCGGCAATCCACCGGCTCAGCCCCGAGGCACGCTTGACGGCCAGCGAATGTACCGTCAGACTGTCCGGGCCGAGCGCCTCTATCATCTTCGTTGTGCGCCGCACATCTTCCGCCGTTTCCCCCGGGAGCCCCAGAATAATATCCATATTGATATTGGTAAATCCGCATGTCCGTGCCAGACGGAACGCCTCCTCCACCTGCGCTACCGTATGCTGCCTGCCGATCA
>CATLGN010000340.1 GCA_949935685.1 uncultured Lachnospiraceae bacterium
TCAGGGCAGGGGCTTCATGTAGGGCATCCAAGGCCATATACAGCGCTTGATATTGTAGCACGTAAACGCAGGATGCAGGGGTACAATGTATTATATCCTATGGGATGGGATGCGTTCGGGCTTCCTGCAGAGAATTATGCGATCAAAATGGGCGTGCATCCGGCGAAGTCCACGGCGGAAAATGTGGCGAATATCAAGAGGCAGATCAACCAGATTGCGGCGCTGTATGACTGGGATCGGGAAGTCAATACGACGGATCCCGATTTTTATAAATGGACACAGTGGATCTTTGTGAAAATGTTCAAAGAGGGGCTGGCTTATGAGAAGGAAATGCCGATCAACTGGTGTCCTTCCTGCAAGACCGGTCTTGCCAATGAAGAAGTCGTAAACGGCAAATGTGAGCGCTGCGGCGCGGATGTGACAAAAAAGAATCTGAAGCAATGGATGCTGAAGATAACCCAATATGCGGACAGACTGCTGAATGACCTCGATAAGCTGGACTGGCCGGAAAAGGTAAAAAAGATGCAGGCGGACTGGATTGGAAAATCCTATGGCGCCGAAGTCGATTTCCCGGTGGAAGGGCGGGAAGATAAGATTACGGTCTATACGACCCGGCCGGATACGCTCTACGGTGCAACCTTTATGGTGCTTGCGCCGGAACATGCTCTGGCGCAGAGCCTTGCGACGCCGGATACGAAGGAGGCCGTTGAAAAGTATATTTATGACGCCTCCATGAAATCCAATGTGGACAGACTGCAGGATAAGGAAAAGACAGGGGTATTTACCGGAAGCTATGCGGTCAATCCGCTGAACAATGCGAAAATCCCGATCTGGCTGTCCGATTATGTGCTGGCGGATTACGGTACGGGCGCGATTATGTGCGTGCCGGCGCATGACGACAGAGACTTTGAGTTTGCAACGAAGTTCGACATTCCGATCATACAGGTTATCGCAAAAGACGGAAAAGAGATCGAACATATGACGGAGGCTTATACGGAAGCGAGCGGCATTATGATCAATTCCGGGGAATGGAACGGGATGGAGAGCGCCGTGCTGAAACAGGAAGCCCCGATGATGATCGAGAAGCGGGGAATCGGAAAAAAGACCGTAAACTATAAGCTGCGCGACTGGGTATTTTCCAGACAGCGTTACTGGGGGGAGCCGATTCCGATCGTACACTGCCCCAAGTGCGGCTGCGTGCCGGTGCCGGAAGAAGAACTTCCGCTGCTGCTGCCGGAGGTAGAGTCCTATCAGCCCACGGGTACGGGAGAATCGCCGTTGGCGGCCATCGAAGAATGGGTCAATACGACCTGCCCCGTGTGCGGCGCGCCGTCGAAACGGGAAACGAATACCATGCCGCAGTGGGCCGGATCTTCCTGGTATTTTCTGCGCTATGTGGACAATAAAAATGACAAAGAGCTGGTCAGCAGAGAAAAGGCGGACAAATATCTGCCCGTGGACATGTATATCGGTGGGGTGGAACATGCGGTGCTGCATCTTCTGTATTCCCGGTTTTACACGAAGTTCCTGCACGATATTGGGGCGATCGATTTTGACGAACCGTTTGCGAAACTGTTCAATCAGGGCATGATAACAGGCAAGAACGGCGTGAAGATGGCGAAATCCAAAGGAAACGTCGTGTCGCCCGACGATCTGGTTCGGGATTATGGCTGTGATTCCCTGCGGATTTATGAATTGTTCGTGGGCCCTCCGGAACTGGATTCCGAATGGGACGACCGGGGAATCGACGGTGTTTACCGTTTCCTGACAAGGTTATGGAAGCTTGTTCTGGACAATAAAGACACCTGTGTGGAACCGACAAAGGAAATGATAAAGCTGCGGCATAAGATGATCCATGACATTACATGGCGTCTGGAAAGCTTCAGCCTGAATACCGTAGTCTCCGGCTTTATGGAATATAACAACAAAATGATTGAGATGGCCCGGACAGAGGGCATTGACAGAGAGACGCTGCAGACGGTTGTGATTCTGCTGGCGCCGTTTGCGCCGCATATCAGCGAGGAGCTCTGGCAGGCGCTGGGCGGAACGGATTCGGTATTCCATGCCGTATGGCCGCATGCGGATCAGGAGGCCATGGCGGATACGGAGAAAGAAGTTGCGGTACAGATCAATGGGAAGACGAGGGCGGTTGTGAAAATATCTGCGGACGCTTC
>CATLGN010000341.1 GCA_949935685.1 uncultured Lachnospiraceae bacterium
GGGTCTATGACAACGAAATCTCGTCCCTTACAGGAGAGTTTGAGAACGGAGATATTATTTCTGTCCACGATTTTGACGGTTATTTTCTCGGATATGGCTTTATCAATACCAAATCGCGGATTACCATCCGTATCCTCTCCCGCCGCAAAGACTGTCCCATAACAGTAGACTTTATTCGACAAAAAGTGCGGGCCGCCTGGGCATATCGGAAAGCCGTCACAGACACCGGCTGCTGCCGTATTATTTTCGGAGAAGCCGATTTTCTCCCCGGCATTGTGATCGATAAATTTTCCGATGTACTCGTCGTGGAATCTCTGGCGCTCGGCATCGACAAACTGAAACCGCTGATTCTCGATACATTGGTTGCTGTTTTAAAAGAAGACGGCGTCGCTATCCGCGGCATTTATGAGCGGAGTGACGCCAAAGTGCGGATACAGGAAGGTCTGGAGCGCTGCAAAGGCTTTATCGGAGCGCCCTTCGACACCCACGTGGAAATCACCGAAAACGGCGTGACCTATCTCGTCGATATAAAAGACGGCCAAAAAACCGGCTTCTTTCTTGACCAGAAAAATAACCGGGCGGCCATACACAAAATCTGTAACGGCAAAAAAGTGCTGGACTGTTTTACCCATACCGGTTCCTTTGCCCTGAACGCCGGTATGGCAGGCGCTTCTTCCGTACTCGGCGTAGACGCTTCCGAAACCGCCATACAGTGTGCGCGTGAAAACGCCGCCCGCAACCGGCTGGAAGAGACGGTGCGTTTCCAGACCGCGGATGTCTTTGATCTGCTCCCCGCACTGGAAGCGGCAGGCGAAACCTTCGATGTCGTTATTTTGGATCCGCCCGCCTTTACCAAATCCAGAAACTCTGTCAAAAATGCCGTGCGCGGCTATCGGGAAATCAACCTCCGCGGCTGCCGCCTTGTCAGGGACGGTGGCTTCCTCGTCACCTGCTCCTGCTCCCACTTTATGGAAGCGGATCTCTTTGCCAGAACGATAAAAGAAGCCGCCCATAGCGCCCATAAGCGGCTCCGGCAGGTTGATTTCCGTACACAGGCGCCTGACCATCCGATCTTATGGGGGCTGGACAGCTCATATTATTTAAAATTTTATATTTTTCAGGTAGTAGAAGAATCGTAAAGGTATTTTACCCTTCCAATGCCGCCTTCACTTCATCCATTGTCGGAATGGAATCCGTCGCGCCCATCCGGGAGACGGTAATCGACGATGCTCTGGCACACATGCGCAGCGCCTCCGCTACCGGCATTTCCGCAAGCAGGGAAGCAATAAAATATCCGGTAAAGGTATCTCCGGCCGCAGTCGTATCCACGGCTTTCACCGGGAAAATTCCCTGCCTGCACGTCTGATCTTTATCCCGGTACATAACGCCGTCCGACCCCAGCGTCAGCACAACCGCGGAATCCGGGAATTTTTCCATCATCACATCCAAAATTTTCTCCGGCTCCGTTTCCCCGGAAATCTGACCGCCCTCGATCTCATTCAGCAGAAAGATGGAAACTTTTTTCAGATCGCAGGCATCCAGCGCACTGTCAAAAGGCGACGGGTTGAGCGCGATACGCATACCAGCCTCATACGCTTTATCAATAATATAATCCAGTTCGTTGATCTCATTCTGCAGCAGTAAAATATCGCCCCTCTCAAAATGTGACAATACTTCGTCCACAAACGCTCTCGTGATCTTGCGGTTGCTGCCGCCGTATAACAAAATACAATTCTGCGCATTTTTGTCGAGCTGAATAATCGTATGCCCACTCTTGCCCGGAATCTGCCGGATCAATGTCGTATCGACGCCGCTTTTTTTACAGGCGTCGAGAAACAGTCCGCCTTCTTCCCCGATCATCCCCGCATGGAACACCGGCACCCCCGCCCGGGCAAGGGAAATGGACTGGTTCAGGCCCTTACCGCCCAGAAATGTCTCCATGCCGGAAGAACTCAGTGTCTCGCCCGGCATCACCGCATGATCCACACGGTATACATAATCATAGTTTAATGAGCCAAAATTCAATACCTGCATTTCTATCTTCCTCCTATTCCAGTTCCGTAATATCCTTCCCAGTACACTGGTATGAAATCAATTTCCAGCCGCAAAAAGCATGCGTCTGTAAATCGATTTGTGCACTGTGAAGGATATTACTGTTTTTC
>CATLGN010000342.1 GCA_949935685.1 uncultured Lachnospiraceae bacterium
AAAAGATCGTCCTCGTAAAAAACAAGCTTGTGTAAATCCGCCGGCTGGTATATGGCAAGCCATGCCTTCACTTCTTCCCATACAAAACGCTCATCCGTGAGAATTTTCTCATAGCAGGCTGCGTCATAGTCCTGCAGGCTTTTCAGATATGACGGCGGCGCTTTGCGGAGCAGACTGAAACAGGTGCGGAAATGCGCTTTCCGCAGCAGCGTATCCGCCTCCTCCTGCAGACGGCACAGTTCGCTCTCAAGCGCTGAAAAATCCGAAAGCTCCCTGCAGTTTGTGCGAAACACCACGCCATACGCTGTGCCAATCCGCGAAAAAACCGGATTTTCCCGTAACAGCGCTTTCAGACGGTCCTTCTCGTCCTGTGTCAGTCTGGCGGAATATCCGATCTGCAGTCTGCCCATCGTCAGCACGAGGTATTTCCCGGCAAATGACAGATTGGCGCTCGCTCCCGCTTCTTTCGTCTTTTGGCCTTCCGAGACAATCTGCACAACAATCTCGTCCCCCGCCAGAATACGGCCGTCGTAGCGGCGATTGGTCAGAATCGGCGTTTTACAGTCCTTCAGGGGCAGAAAGCAGAGTTTTCCCGACGTAAATTCCACAAAAGCGGCATTGATATTGGCCTTTACATTTTTTACCTTACCGATATAGATATTGTCCAGCACTTCCCCATCGGCGCTGCAGGCATCGGCGCGCAGCAGACGGTTTCCCGCATACAAAAGGCTCCATATCTTATCCTCCCGTTTTACAAGCAAAACACGCCCCTGCGCTCCGTTTTCCACTGTTTTTTTCTCCTCTGCCATCAGAAGTCCTCTCCCGCGTCGCGCAGAGGCGCCAGTCTTTTATGGCCTTCGGTTCCCAAATCCAGATACGTATCCGTCCGGGTAATCTCCAGCGCAAACGGCGGCAGCGTTTCGTTATGTTCGCGGTACAGGGCTTCCATTACGATAACCGGTTTGATATTGCCGGCGCTGCTGGCGTCCACCAGCATGGAAACCGCATCCCCTTCCAGACACAATTTATAAATAGCCGGTTTCAAATCAAGCTGCACTTCTTTCTTTTTTGTCTGTTTGGTAAACGGAATGGACGGCCGGGCGAGAAATTGCTCCAATGCTTCCTGCGTCACGAAATCGGGACGCATATCTGTCCGAAACCGCACCAGATACCCGGCGGCGGCCACACTCGCCATAGCATTTTTGGTATGTTCCGGCAGCGCCCGGACAGATAAAATCCGCACGCCTTCCGCCATGGCGCCGTTCAGCGCATCCGTCATCGCTTCCGCCCCGTTATGGGAATTTACTTCGATGTCCATATATTCGCCGTCGCTTTCCATCCCCACGCCGAGCGGCGCGGCAAAAGACATAATCTGATGCGGGCTGTATCCGCCGGAATAGGCGATGTCAATCCCGGCGCGCCGGATGGCTTTCTGGAAATAGCGCATCATATCCAGATGGCCGATAAATTTCATAACGCCATGTTTGGAAAACTGTATTCTGACTTTCATGCCTGTCCTCCCTGCTCCGATAACGATTCCCGCTGCATTCGCGGCTCGATACAGACACCGCCGCCGAAACGGGCGGCCCCGCAGCCCTGGCAGCTTGCCCGGCAGTTGGGAGAAACCTCGCCACGGCCGGCCTTTTCCCACTCCCGCCAGAGAAACGACCGGTCCACCCCGCAGTCGATAAAATCCCACGGTAAGATCTCCCGCTCCGTCCTTGGTCTTGTCGTGTAGAACGATATGTCCAGGCCGCATTCCCGAAAGCAATCCAGCCATATATCATTTTTATAATACTCTCCCCAGGCGTCAAAAAAGCATCCCTTCTGATAAGCCTTCAAAATCACCTGTCCAATCCGCCTGTCTCCCCTTGCCAGAACGCCTTCCAATACACTGGCATCGGCTTCATGCCAGTTATATTTGATGCTTTTCTGATTCAACTGCCGCGAAATGGCATTTCTTGTCAGATAAGCCCTGTCCAGAAATTCCTCTTTTGTGCACTGCGGAGCCCATTGAAATGGGGTAAACGGTTTGGGCACAAAAAAAGAAGTGCTTGTAACGATCTGACATTTGCCCGCGCGTTTCTCTTTCGGCACCGTATCATAATATACGGCCGCTATTTTATTCGAAAGAACGGCAATTTCTTCGATGTCTTCCGG
>CATLGN010000343.1 GCA_949935685.1 uncultured Lachnospiraceae bacterium
CCACATTCACACAGGGAAAGTCAAAAGAGCGCAGCAGTTCCCAGGCTTCCCGCGCCCGGTCTGCGGTGTGCTGTCTGCCCAGGGCGGAGAGCTCCGCATTATGAAAGCTCTGAATCCCCATGCTGACCCTTGTCACACCCGTCTGCCGCAGCAGCCGCAGCTTTTCAACTGTCGTCTGATTGGGGGCCGTTTCCACGATGATCTCCGGGCGCTCCGTAAAGCGAAAGAAACGGAAAACCATATCAAACATCCGTTCCATCTGCGCCTGTGTCAGATACAGCGGCGTCCCGCCGCCGATCACCAGCTCGGAAAACACCGGCGCATAGGCTTCCAGAACCGCCGCATACTGCCTGCTCTGCCGCTCGACCGCATCCAGATAAGCGTCCACCGAAGACGCCGGCTGCCCCGCGACGGAAAACAGATTACAGTAGCCGCATTTGGCCTGACAAAACGGGATATGCAGATACAGGCTGCATTGCCGGCCGACAAGAAATCCGGCGTACGCATCCAGAGAAACGCCCTTCAGCGGACGATACGCCGTCTTATGCGGATAACTGTACATATATTGTTCATAACGATTCATCATACACTCCGTTCCGGACGTACCGCCTATAAAAAGAAATGTTTATACGGCACTGTGTTCACAATCGGATGATTGACGCCGTGAAACTGGCAGCCGTCCTCGCCATAACAGGTTCCATGGTCTGAACAACAGATGACAAAGGTTTCGCCCCGCTTTTCTTTCCATCCGTCAAAAAGCCGCCCCAGTTCTCCGTCCACATACCGCAGCGCGGCCGCATGGCTCTCCACACTGTCGTGGGAAGCCCCTTCCAGATAAAAATAGTTGGGATAATGAATGGCATCCACATTCAGATAGAGAAAAATGCGCTGCTCCCGCCCCGCGCTCTCCAGCTTCTTCAATAAAAAATCCACCTGATTTTTCGTACTGTCTTTCACCGGGCAGGCAAAAGAAGGATTCCAATAGCTTTTCCGAAAATACCCCGGGAAAACCTTTCCCAGATCGGAACGCTTGTCAAAAAAGGCCACCCCGCCGACACACCACGTATCGTAACCGTCCCGCTCCAGCCCTTCCATAATTGTGCTGCCCGTAAACCCATACGCCCCGGCCGGCGTCTTTTTGCCAAGGCCGATCGCGCGCGGGAAAAACAAAAGTTCCCGGTCCGCGACGTTTTTCGCATCATATCGGCAGGGCAGAAAGCCGGAAAACATCGCGTGATGGGAAGGCCAGGTAAAGTTGCCCGGCGCCTGACATTTTTCCCATGTGCCATACCGATTCAGCACCGGCGTTGCCCCGGCCGCCTCCTGCTGCGCCGCCACATCATACCGCAGCGTATCCAGACAGACAAACAGGATGTCGCAGCGGCCCACGACCTGTCCCATATCCACCGAAGGTTCCCGCCGACTTCCGGGAGCCGCAAACAGACGCAGCGGCACCTCTTTTTCCGTTCCCGGCGTCGACGCATCCCTGTCCGTCCATTCAATTTCCGGCGCATCCACGCCTTCCGTCATCCGTTCCCGTTCCGTATTCATCGCTTCTTCCTCCCCCATCCAGCCATGTTTTGATTATTTCCGCCTGTCGGCGGTAAATTTTATTCTCGCCAAAAATATCCTGATAGATCAGATCGCCCTGCGCGTTCATTTCCAGAATTCTCGGGCGCAGACTTCCCTTCTCCAGCAAAACGTCGATTCCGGCGCCCGTCAGCCCCGGGAACTGCTCCATTGCCGACCGGCATATCCCGATGATCTTCTCCCATAACGCTTCCGAAAACCCGAGCTTTGCCGCATCCTCCGGGTGATTATTCAACTGCAGATTCGTGATCGGCCCCCGGGAAAGTCTGGCCAGAACATAGTCTGCCCTTCCCGACTGCATAACCACACGCAGATCGTACGAATATCCCCGCTGCTCCGCCTTGGCATACCACCGTTCTGTCACGCAGTCCACCTGCAGCAGTTCCTCCAGCAGCGCGACAACCTCCGCCGGCTCCCGGAAGCATCGCAGCCGCCCGGTATTGACAAGCCCATGCGCCGCCGTCCGGCAGGCGCACGTATAAAGCGCCATACGGCCCGAAGCCTGCTGCCAGCGAAACGCCGATACCCCCGCCGCGCCGGAGCCGTATACCGGTTT
>CATLGN010000344.1 GCA_949935685.1 uncultured Lachnospiraceae bacterium
AAAATCCACAGACGAAAAGAGGTTTTGCATATGTATGGAAACAATTATCCAAATGATTTTAACGGGAACGAAAACAATACCCAGGGGATTTACAGCGTTTACGAGAGCGCGCCGTCCGCGCCGGAGGAACCGGCCGGAAAAGGGAAAAAGAAGCATGGTCTGCTGAAAAAGCTGGCTGTTGCAGCCGGTGTGGGGCTTTGTTTCGGAATCTTTGCAGGAGCGGGTTTCTATGCGGTGCATTCCGTTGCGGGAATGCTGGACGGCGGAAAAAAGAACACCGTCGCGGTACAGGCGCCTGCAGGCGTTCCGAATACGGTTGCCAATGAGGCGGCGGGCGGCGGCGCCAACCTGATTACGACCGTTACCTCGGATGTCACCGGTGTGGTGGAACATGCGATGCCTACGATTGTATCCATTACGAACATGTTTACCGAGCAGACGAATTTCTTCGGACAGAAGCTGGAGAGCTCCAATGAGGCCAGCGGCTCGGGCATTATCGTGGGAGAAAACGATACGGAGCTTCTGGTTGTGACGAATCAGCATGTGATCGCGGATGCGGATGCGCTGAGCGTACAGTTTATTGACGGCGAACAGACGGAGGCAAAGGTAAAGGGATATGATTCCGAGAAGGATTTGGCGGTCATCGCCGTACCGCTTGACAAGATTAAGAGCGATACAAAAGAGAGCATCGAGATTGCACGGCTGGGCGATTCGGATGCGCTGACCGTGGGAGAGCCGGCGGTTGCCATCGGCAACGCCCTGGGATACGGCCCCTCGGTGACAACCGGTGTGATCAGTGCGCTCGACCGGGAGATCGAGGGCAACGGCAGCGGCAATAAGCTGATTCAGACGGACGCTTCGATCAATCCGGGCAATTCCGGCGGCGGTCTGTTCAATATGAACGGGGAAGTGATCGGTATCAATTCCAATAAAATCGGCGGAACTTTTGTGGAGGGCATGGGCTATGCGATTCCGATTTCTTCCGCCAAACCGATTATTGAAGATTTGATGTCCAAGACGACCAAGGGCGAAAAGGTAGCGGAGAAAGAAAAGTCATACCTGGGTATTTCGGGCGTGAACGTTACGGAGGAAGTGTCTCAGATGTATGGTATGCCGAAGGGCGTATATGTGGGGCAGGTGTACGAAGGTACGGCGGCGGACAATGCCGGACTTGTAAAAGGCGACATTATCACAAAATTCGACGGCAGCAGCGTCTCCTCCATGGAAGAGCTGCAGTCCATGATGGAATATTATGCGGCCGGTTCGCAAGTGGAGATCACGATCCAGCAGGGCAGTCCCGACGGTTATCAGGAAAAAACCGTAACGGTAATACTGGGCTCCCGTGCGGAGGCGGATCAGTAATACCGGAATAGCGTATGCGGCAAAAGCCATATCGGAAAGCGATATGGCTTTTTTTGCATATTCTGCCTGAAATTTCAGTCAGAAACGGCCGTATTTTAGAAAATGTTCACTTGTAGTGGGATAAGGGATGCTATATAATGAATACAGCGCGCCGTGACCGCCCGGGAATCAGGGGAGCGGGCGTTACAGGGAAAGGGTAAGGTGAAAACATATGGCCGACTATTATGATATGGATGAAATAGAAAAAGACGAAACGGAAAAAGACGGGCAGGGACCGGTATCGGAAACGGAAGCCGACGGCGCCGACGCGGCGGAAAGCGGTTCCGGGCAGAGCGGGAAACAGGATGCGGACAAAGCGGACGCACAGGACGGGAACAAAGAGAGCGATTATGAGGACGTCTGTTTTATCTGCAGGCGGCCGGAGAGCAAAACCGGCAAGATGTTTAAACTTCCCAATAATATCTCCGTCTGCAATGACTGCATGCACAAAACGATGGATACGGTCAGCCAGTTTGATTATCAGGGGATGCTGAATCATATTCCGCTGGACAATATGAACAAGAACGGAAAGGGCTTTCCGAGCATCAGTTTTGTCAATATAGCGGATCTGCAGGGAGAAGGCGGCATTCCCAATAAGCAGAAAATCCGCAAACGGAAAGAGAAAAAGAAGGCGCAGCCTGTATTGGACATTAAAAATATCCCGGCGCCGCATAAGATCAAAGCGCAGTTGGACGATTATATCGTCGGTCAGGAACA
>CATLGN010000345.1 GCA_949935685.1 uncultured Lachnospiraceae bacterium
ATCATCCTCGTCCGGGCATATGTCAGCGTCAGATCATCCTTGGCCCTCGTCAGCCCCACATACGCCAAACGCCGTTCTTCCTCCATTTCCTCCTGATCGTCGGCCGTAATCGTCATATAACTCGGAAATACGCCGTCTTCCATTCCTGCCATATATACATGGGAAAATTCCAGACCCTTTGCACTGTGCAATGTCATCAGCAACACCCGGTTTTCCGAATCCGATACCCCGTCAATATCCGCAACCAACGCCACTTCTTCCAGAAATTCACGCAGAGACGGCGTATCATGGCTCTCCTCATAGGCAATGACTTTATTCATCAACTCGTCTATATTCTCAATCCTGCTTTCCGCATCCTCCTCGTCAGAAGCCTCCAGCTCCTTCACATAACCGGTGGCATCGATAATATCCTGCAGCAGCTTTACCGGTCCGTAGTATTCCGCTTTGCTCCGCAGGCTCTGAATCAGCGTCACAAACGGCTGTAGTTTGGACGCGCATTTTCCGATCGATGCGATATGATCCGCCTCCCGCAGCGCGTCGTAAAAGCTGATCTCATTTTCATCCGCATGCGCCTGCACCCTGGCAATGGTCGCCGCGCCGATGCCACGTCTGGGAATATTGATAATGCGGCGAACCGCCACGTCATCTCTGCCGTTATCCACAGTCTTTAAATATGCCAGCAGATCCTTGATCTCCCTTCTGGCATAAAAGTTCACGCCGCCGACAATGCGATAGGGAACGCCTGTCATCACAAACTGTTCTTCCAGAAGGCGCGACTGCGCGTTCGTCCGGTATAATACCGCGCACTCCCCGTAGTCCGTCTCTCCTTCCCTTTTCTTCTTCCGAATGTCTTCCGCCACAAACACCGCTTCTTCGTAAGCCGTATCAAACTGCCGGAAATGCAACGGGCTGCCCGCCCCCCGGTCCGTCCAGAGCGCCTTTTCCTTTCTGCCCGCATTGTTGCGGATGACATGATTGGCGGCGTCCAGCACATTCTGAGTGGAACGATAATTTTGTTCCAGCTTAATCACCCTGGCCTCAGGAAATACCTTTTCAAAATCAAGGATGTTGCGGATATTGGCGCCCCGGAACTTATAAATCGACTGATCGTCGTCTCCGACCACGCAGAGATTTCTGTATTTGGAACTCAAAAGCCGGATCATCTCAAACTGTACGGTATTGGTATCCTGATACTCATCCACCATAATATACCGGAATCTGTCCTGATAATACGCCAGCACATCCGGGCACGCCCGGAACAACTCCACCGTCTTCACCAACAGATCGTCAAAGTCCAGCGCATTGTTTTTGCGCAGCATTTTCTGATATTCTGTGTACACTGCGGCAATTTTTTCGGCAGTATAATCCCCGATCGCCGTCTGTTCAAACGCGAGCGGCGTGATGCATTCGTTTTTCGCGGCGGAAATCGCGCTCAGAATCACCCGTTCTTTCAGTGTTTTCGTGTCGATCTGCAGACGCTTGCAAATATCCTTCATCAGCGTTTTTTGATCGTCCGTATCGTATATGGTAAAATTATTGTCATATCCCAATCTGTCTATGTACCGCCGCAGCATCCTCACACAGCTTGCGTGAAATGTGGAAACCCAGATTTTTTCCGAACCGAATCCCACAATCTGATCGACACGCTCCCGCATCTCTCCGGCCGCTTTGTTCGTAAATGTAATCGCCATAATATGCCACGGCTCGACGCCGCATTTTTCCATCAGATATGCCACCCGATGGGTCAACACCCGCGTCTTGCCGGAACCTGCACCTGCCAGAATCAGCACCGGGCCTTCCGTCTGCATAACCGCTTCTTTTTGCTGCTCGTTTAATGTATCGTAAATACTCATTGTGTTCTCCTTTTCTCCGCACTGCGCAGCTCATAAATGCTTCGCATTTCTTCGCTGCACGGGCTTCGCCCTATCCAGACATCCCTCCGCGAAACGCGCCGTTTAAGGGAAGTTTCGCGGACGCCTGTGTGCGCACTGCTCATTGATTGTTGCTCATTTGTGGTTTTTTTGAATTTAATATAGTATTTAAATTTTATTT
>CATLGN010000346.1 GCA_949935685.1 uncultured Lachnospiraceae bacterium
TCAATCAGGCTGTCGTCCATCTCCATCTCGTCCTCTTCTTTTTCATGAAATTCCTTCCCCTCAATGATCTGCTCCAGCATGTCTTTGCTCTCCGGCTGCATGGGCGTGACATAATGCAGTCCGGCATATTCGTATAGCGGCACAAAGCCTGTAAAAAGCCCGGCCACGTAAGAAGTGTCCTTTTCTTTCCCCATTCCTTCTTCCATAAATGAAAAAACAGGAAAAGCCGTCCTGCATGCTCTTTCCTGTACCTCCCGCATAATCTCCCTGCCCGGCCGGAACGGAGCCTCCCGGTAAAACGTCCGGAAAAGCCCCCATCCCAAAAGCAGAAGCAATGCGATTCCATAAATCCTTTTTTTATAAAATCTGATCATCCGCATAGACAAGTATATGCCCGGGCCGGCCCGTTTATAACTCTAGGGCGATATTTAACGCTTCCGAAATCGTAAAACTCAGCCGTTTGATTATCTCATCGATGTTTTTTCCCGTGACATACATATTGTTCAGTTCCGACATGGTGCGGATGCTGTCAGTCCGAATGATTCTCTCCTGTTCCCTGCGCTCGCGTTCGATCTTCTCCACGGCGTCCGCTACGATTGTCGCCGCATCCACAACGGTGGGAACGCCCACCGCGATCACCGGTACGCCCAGATTATCCTTTGTCAGCGCGTTTCTGTGATTACCCACGCCTGACCCCGGCTGTATCCCCGTATCCGTGACCTGAATCGTCCGGTTCAATCGCTTCGTGCTCCGCGCGGCCAGCGCATCCACCACGATTACCAGATCGGGTTGTGTCTGCTCCACTACCCCTTTGACGATCTCTGCCGCTTCCATGCCCGTCGCCGCCATCACTCCCGGCACAATGCCGCTTACCATATTCATTCGTTCCTTATTATAGGCGGCTTTTCCGTATTCTTTTACGATATGCCTTGTCACAAACAGATTATCGATCACGCCCGGCCCAAGGGCATCCGCCGTCACATCCCGGTTTCCCAGACCTACGACCAGAATGGACTGCTCCGTGTCCACACCCGGCAGGATACTCCGTATCTGTTTTGCCAGCTCCTGCGATATTTCTCTGTGATAATCGTCGTCCGCCTCCTGCATGGCAGGCGCTTCCAGCGTAATATAATTCCCCATCGGCTTATTCATAGCTTTTGCACCGTTTTTTGAGGAAATTACAACACGGGTAATATGCACCTGAATTTCTTCTCTGTCATATTCTTCCACCGTGATGCCACGCAGTTCTTCTTCTGCTTTTCCAATGCTTTCCCTTGCTTCCAACGCCAAATCCGTTCTAACCTGAAAACAACTCATCTGACAATCCCTGTTTCTTTCCCAGCGAAACGCTGCACTTTCTCTATATTATTCATTTTCGACACATCAGTTCAGTATTGCGAAGCCGCTGAACTGCTACATATTTTTTACAGAAACCCCGAAAATATGTATTGACAGAAATCTCCGTTTTTCATATAATATATACGCATGTTTCCATTAGAACGTCCGTGTCCGGCTTTAATGAAACATCTTCTGAACTTGATCATACTATACTATAGGAGGTGTAGACCTTGGCGAATATCAAATCTGCGAAAAAAAGGATTCTTGTGAACCGCACAAAAATGGAGCGCAACAAAGCGATCAAATCCGGTGTCAAAACAGCTGTGAAAAAAGCATACGCTGCAATGGGCAGGGACGATAAAGAGGCGGCAAAAGCTGCTCTTTTGCATGCGACTTCCACGATTGATAAAGCTGCCCGCAAGGGAGTATATCACAAGAATACCGCTGCCAGAAAGATTTCCCGTATGAACCTGGCTTATAATAAAATGGCTTAATTGATTTCAAAAAAAAGAATCGCGCAAAGACGATTCTTCGCAAAGAACCTGCTCCGTCATGCAGGTTCTTTTTTATTCCACAGGAAA
>CATLGN010000347.1 GCA_949935685.1 uncultured Lachnospiraceae bacterium
CTGGACATGTTCCAGGATAATCCAGAGTATACAGAGGATATGATTATCAACAGCGCGCAGGCAGTTGAGGCGGCAGAGGCCAATACGGTGCTTGTTGTGGTGGATGTCAACAAACCGAGCATTACGGAATGCCCGGAGCTGTTGCGCACATGTAAATCGATTGTTGTACTGGATCATCACAGGCAGGGATCGGAAACGATCGAAAATGCAACCCTTTCCTATGTGGAACCATATGCTTCTTCGGCATGCGAGATGGTAACGGAGATTTTGCAGTATATCAAAGAGGGAATCCGGCTGCGGGTGGAAGAAGCCAACAGCATGTATGCGGGTATGATCGTGGATACCAATAATTTTACGGCAAAAACGGGCGTGCGGACGTTTGAAGCGGCGGCATACCTGCGCAGGAACGGTGCGGATGTGACAAGGGTGCGCAAACTGTTTCGTGAAGACGCACTGGAATATAAGACAAAAGCGGATGCAGTCAGTCAGGCGGAAATTTACCGTGGCAATTATGCCATATCGATTTGTTCCAGCGAGGGCGTTGCAAGCCCTACGGTACTGGGAGCGCAGGCGGCGAATGAGCTTTTGAATATCAAAGGGATCAGGGCCAGCTTTGTTATGACGGAATATCAGGGCAAGATTTATATCAGTGCCCGTTCGATTGACGAGGTAAATGTACAGGTGATTATGGAACGTCTGGGCGGCGGTGGACATATGAATATTGCCGGGGCACAGATGGAAGACGTGACGCCGGAAGACGCGGTACGGGTTGTAAAACATACATTGGATACAATGATTGAAGAGGGTGATTTGTCATGAAAGTTATATTGACGGAAGATGTGAAGAGCCTTGGGAAAAAAGGCGAAATCGTGGAAGTCAACGACGGCTACGCAAGGAATTTTATTCTGCCGAAGAAGCTTGGACTGGAAGCGAACGGAAAAAACATGAATGATTTAAAGCTGCAGAAGGCAAATGCGGATAAGCTGGCGAAAGAGCAGTTGGAAGCGGCACAGGAATTTGCCCGGATGATGGAGACGAAAGAAGTTATTGTCACCATGAAGGGCGGTGAAGGCGGTAAAGTATTTGGCTCCGTTTCTTCCAAAGAGATTGCACAGGAAACAAAAAAGCAGTGCCAGATGGAGATTGATAAAAAGAAAATACAGCTCCCGGAGCCGATTAAAAGCTTCGGCGTTTATGAGGTATCGGTCAAACTGCATCCTAAGGTTACGGGAAAACTGAAAGTAAAAGTACAGGAAGACAAATAAAGGGGACTGCTATATGGCGGCAATGGAAGAGGCATTGTTAAAACGGGTGCTGCCCCACAGCGTGGAAGCGGAACAATCGGTGATCGGTTCCATGCTGATAGACCGGGAAGCGATCGTTGTGGCTGCAGGGATTCTGCACGGCGAGGACTTTTACGGGAAACAATATGGCGTCGTATTTGAAGCGATGACAGAACTGAATGATGAGGGCAGGCCGGTTGACATTGTTACGCTGCAGGACAGGCTGAAAGAGAAGGATGTGCCGCCGGAAGTCAGCAGTCTGGAATTTGTCAGAGATCTGATAACCGCGGTGCCGACCTCTGCGAACGTCAGATATTATGCGGAGATCGTGGCAGAGAAAGCCACATTGCGCAGATTGATTCGTTTAAATGAAGAGATTGCCAATACTTGCTACGCCGGTAAAGACAGTCTGGAAATGATACTGGAACATACCGAGAAAAAAATATTTGAACTGATTCAGAAACGAAACAGCAGCGATTATGTACCAATCCGGGAGGTGGTTTTACAGGCTATGGACAGGATCGAAGCAGCGTCCCGAAACAAAGGGGTTGTGACAGGCATTCCGACGGGGTTTATTGATTTGGATTACAGGACTGCGGGAATGCAGCCGTCCGATCTGATTCTGGTAGCGGC
>CATLGN010000348.1 GCA_949935685.1 uncultured Lachnospiraceae bacterium
GTATGAACCGTAAAAAACTGATTCCCTGTATCTATTTGTATAAGAAGAAAGCAGTCCTGTCATTCGGCGGGAAGGAGACAATTGTCGATGACGATCCGCTGCGGCTTGCGGCATATTATGAAAAAAGCGGTGCGGACGGCCTGATTGTATTTGATTTGTCGGAAGGGGACGCGGCGCATGAGGAAGCGCTGGACACAGTCAAAGCCATTTGCGGCGCCGTTGCCATACCCGTTACCGGCGCCGGCAACGTCAGGCGGATGGAAGATATTAAGAAACTGCTCTATGCCGGCTGCAAAAAGGCGGCGCTGAACTATGCGCTGCCGTCAAATGTCGAGCTGACAGCGGAAGTCTCTCTGAAATTTGGCAGCGGCAAGATCGCGGCCTGTGTGGACAATGCACAGACGATAACGGAACAGAAGGCGCTGTTGGAGCAGTATGTGAGTGAAATCATTCTGGTAACGGAACAGAGGTGGGAATGCTGCAGCGGATTGTGCAGTGTTCCGCTGACCGTTATGCTGCCGGAAGCTTCGCCGGAGACGGTGGCAGATGCGTTGGGGCGCAGCCTTGTGTGCGGGATAACGGGCGGGACACTCAATGCAAGCGTGCAGAAAATTCCCGAGCTGCGCTCGTTCTGCGCCGAACGGGGGATCTGTATGCATAAGGCAGGACAGTTGGAAACCGATGTGAAATGGGAAGATTTTAAGCAAAACAGCGACGGGATGGTGCCGGTTATCGTACAGGACTATCGTACGGACGAAGTCCTGATGGCCGCCTATATGAACCGGGAGGCTTATGAAGCTACGATAGAGACGGGGAAAATGACATATTTCAGCAGAAGCAGACAGACACTCTGGCTGAAAGGGGAGACGAGCGGCCATTTTCAATATGTGAAAAGTCTGACCGCCGACTGTGATATGGATACGATTCTGGCAAAGGTACGACAGGTTGGCAATGCATGCCATACCGGAAGCTATTCCTGCTTTTTCCATGAGATTGCCGGAAGCAGGGAGGAGAAAGAGAATCCGCTGAAGGTACTGCAGTCCGTTCTGGAAGTGATACAGGACAGAAAAGCGCATCCCCGCGAGGGTTCCTATACGAACTATCTGTTTGACAAGGGGATCGATAAAATTCTGAAAAAGATTGGCGAGGAAGCGACGGAGATCGTAATCGCCGCCAAAAATCCCAACCCCAATGAGATCAAATATGAGATTTCGGATTTTCTGTATCATATGATGGTGCTGATGGCGGAAAAGGGCGTTACGTGGGAAGAAATTACGGAAGATCTGGCAAAGCGGTAATAAACAGGCTGGCAAAAAATGTTACATCTTTTTTACAAAATTTTTATGGAATTATTTCAAATTTTATATTATACTGGTAACATCACAAAGAGGAGGCATGAGATACATATGAAGAAATATCTGAAAAAGATAGCCGCCGTGTTGTGCGCGGCGGCGGTCCTTTCCAATATTCCGGCAGTTACGTCCGAAGCTGCGGTCACGCCGGCACAGGCCATTGCGAAAGGTCTCGACGTATCCAAATATCAGGGCGCCATCGACTGGCCTACCGTGGCGTCGCAGGGATACACCTTTGCGTTTGTCCGGCTTGGGACAAGCAAGTCCGGGCTTGACCCCACCTTTGTTCCGAATATGATAGGAGCGTCTTCGGTGGGACTGCGGACCGGCGCTTACGTCTATTCCTATGCCACAACGGTGGAAGCCGCGGTCGCGGAAGCAACGTTTGCGGTAAATGCGATGCAGAATATGCCCGTTTCGTTTCCGGTGGCGTTTGACATCGAAGATACGGTGCACAAACCGCTGACACCGCAGCAGCAACAGGAAATTGTCACGGCTTTCTGCACGGTGATCGAGAACGCCGGGTACTA
>CATLGN010000349.1 GCA_949935685.1 uncultured Lachnospiraceae bacterium
CAAGATTGCGGAACTGACCAGAGAAGCGGTTATGACGGTGATGGGTTTTGAGCTGAAGCATGTGGGCATCAACTGTGAGAACGAAGGAGAGGCCGAAAAGACGGCAGATTTCTTTGCAAAGGCGTTTGGATTTACAAAGAAATCCGGCAATAGTTCGGTATTTGCAAGTTCGTTTGTGGAAGCGATGAAAACGCCTTATCTGGGAGCGAAAGGTCATATTGCCATCGGAACAAACAATATTGAAAGGGCCGTAAATTATCTGGATGTCACAGGCGTAGCTGTGGATATGGGAACGGCGAAATACAAAGACGGTAAAATGGCAGCCGTTTATCTGAAAGAGGAAGTATCCGGCTTTGCCGTACACCTTGTACAGAAGTAGCATGTTAAAAATTTACTAAGGATATTAAAAAAATACTGTTTTTTTTGTATAAATTTTCTTATATAATAACAGAAAAGGGAAAATTTTATGTTTTCCGAATGAAAAATAAGGAGGAATTTATGATGAAAAAGAAAGTATTATCCGTAATGCTCAGTGCGGCTATGGTTGTTACTCTGACAGCCTGCGGCCTGCAGGCACCTGCGGAGACACCGCAGGCACCGGCAGACAACGCGGCTGCCGAAGCGCCCGCAGCGGACGATGCCGAGGCGCCGGCAGAATCCGGTGATGCGGCTGCCGACACTTCTGCAGTGGAACCCGAGGTGACACTGGTATCTGCGGAGGTAAATCCGCTGGATACGATGGTTGGACAGACAGGCACCGCGTTTGCGGAAAAGGTGGCCGAGCTCTCCGGCGGTACAATGAAGATCGATGTACAGGCGAGCGGCGTTCTCGGTGCGGAAAACGATGTGCTTGACACAATGCTCGGCGGCGGCGGAACAATCCAGATTTCCCGTATTTCCGCATTTGCGCTGACAAGCTATGGCGGTGAGAAGTCGATGCTTCTTTCCCTGCCGTATACATTTGTAAACCGCGATCATTTCTGGGCATTTGCGGATTCCGATCTGGCGGACGAATTTTTGCTTGAGCCCCATGAAAATGGCAGCGGCGTAAGAGGCCTTTTCTATGGTGAAGAAGGATTCCGTCATTTCTTTACGACGAACGCTGTCTCGGGAATGGAAGATCTGGCAGGCATGAAACTGCGTGTGTCCAATGACCCGGTTATGAACGGTTTGGTAGAGTCTCTGGGCGCATCCCCGACTGTTGTATCCTTTAATGAGCTGTATTCGGCATTACAGACAGGCGTGGTAGACGGCGCAGAGCAGCCGATCGCCAACTATAAGTCCAATGCATTCCCGGAAGTGGCTCCGAACCTGATTCTTGACGGACATACGCTTGGCGCAATTCAGGTTATCATTACCGACAGCGCATGGGATTCTCTGACACCGGAGCAGCAGGATATTCTGGTAAAAGCCGGTGAGTACGCATCCGGATTCAACAGACAGATTTCCGAAGAAGCGGAAAATGAAGTTCTGGAACAGTTGAAGGCAGACGGCGTCAACGTAGTGGAAGTAACGGACATCACACCGTGGCAGGAAGCGGTAAAGGGTGTTATTGACGAAAACATCAAAGGACAGGAAGAACTGTATCAGAAGATTCTTGATATGGCGAAATAAACAGGAAAGACAGAAAACAGCGCACTGGCGTGGGTGCCAGTGCGCTTTTCTATCATAAAGCTGCTATTGTATTGAGGAGGTATTTCATGTCAGGTTTTTTTGAAAAGGCAGATAAGATAAAGCCTGCATTTGATATTACATATAAGATTGTATTGATTATATGCAAGGTTTTACTGATCGTCGATATATTGATTACGACAATGAGCGTAATCGGCAGATATGTACCGTTTGTTCCCGATCCTGCATGGAGTGAGGAAGTTGTT
>CATLGN010000350.1 GCA_949935685.1 uncultured Lachnospiraceae bacterium
TGACGGCGGCATACGGTCTGCCCTTTCGTCCGGCGTTGCTGACCGGCTCTCTGACGGCGAAAGAAAAGCGGGAATGTTATCGCCGCATCGAATCCGGCGAGGCCAATGTCATAATCGGCACCCACGCGCTGATTCAGGAAAAGGCCGTATATCGCAATCTGGCGCTTGTCGTGACGGATGAGCAGCATCGGTTCGGTGTGCGGCAGCGGGAAGCGCTGGCCGGAAAGGGGATGGATACCCATGTGCTTGTGATGAGCGCGACGCCCATTCCGCGGACGCTGGCGATTATTCTTTACGGCGATCTGCATCTCTCCGTAATTGACGAACTGCCGCGGGACAGGCTTCCGATCAAAAACTGTGTGGTCGATACCGGTTATCGGGAAAAGGCATACCGGTTTATCGGCAGGGAGATCGAAAAGGGCAGGCAGGCCTATGTGATCTGTCCCATGGTGGAGGCCGGAGAGATGGAAGGCCTGGAAAATGTAACGGCGTATGCGGAGAAGCTGAAAACCGTCTTTCCCCGGCAGGTACAGATCGCGTGTCTGCACGGCAGGATGAAGGCTGCCGAAAAAAACCGCATTATGGAAGCGTTCGGAGCGGGTGATATTGATATTCTTGTTTCCACAACAGTCGTTGAAGTCGGCGTGAATGTGCCAAATGCCACGGTGATGATGGTTGAGAATGCGGAGCGGTTCGGATTGGCACAGCTGCACCAGCTCCGGGGCCGGGTCGGCAGGGGGAAAGAACAGTCGTATTGTATTTTTGTCAGTTCTTCCGGCGCGGAACATACGATGGAACGGCTTTCGGTCCTGCAGAGATCCAACGACGGTTTTTTTATTGCGGGGGAAGACCTGCGGCAGCGGGGCCCGGGCGATCTGTTTGGCATTCGGCAGAGCGGCAGTATGGACTTTCGGATCGGCGATATTTATCAGGATGCCAACGTTTTACAGGAAGCGGGCGAAGCGGCGGAGTGGTTTTTGAAGGAAGGGACAAAATGGGGCGCTTTGGCGCAGGCCATCGCTTCTCCGGTTGACTTTCGGAGTATCTGACCGTAAAATAAATGAGAAAAACAAGCGGAAAGGAAACAGAGCGTGGTTGGAATTGTAACAGACAGCAACAGCGGTATGACGCAGCGGGATGCGGAAGAACTGGGCGTATCGGTGCTTCCGATGCCCTTTATGGTAGATGAACGGACGTATTATGAGGAAAAAGATCTGACACAGGATGCCTTCTATGAGAAAATGGAAGCCGGGGCAAAGATAACGACTTCACAGCCGACGCCGGAAGAAGTGACGGGACTGTGGGACCGGGTGTTGGCAGACTGTGACGAGCTGGTCTATATCCCGATGTCGGGCGGCTTGTCCGGTTCCTGCCAGACGGCGCAGCTTCTGGCGCAGGACTATGCGGGACGCGTTGTCGTTGTGGATAATCAGCGGATCTCCGTGACGCAGAAAAGAAGTGTGCAGGATGCCCTGTATCTGGCGCGGGAAAAAGGCATGGGCGCGGAAGAAATCAAAGCGTTTCTGGAGAAGGATAAAGGGAATTCCAGCATTTACATTATGCTGGACACGCTGACATATCTGAAACGGGGCGGCCGTATTACGCCGGCGGCGGCCGCGCTTGGCAATATACTGCGGCTGAAACCGGTTTTGCAGATTCAGGGGGAAAAGCTGGATGCGTTTGCCAAAGCACGGACGACGGCGCAGGGAAAATCAATTATGGTCAACGCCATAAAAAATGATATTGCCGGCCGCTTTGGCGGCGATGAAAAGCGGATGCATCTTTTTATTGCGCATACGCATAAT
>CATLGN010000351.1 GCA_949935685.1 uncultured Lachnospiraceae bacterium
CGCCATCCACATATTCTTTCGGCGAAACCCCCGCCTCCTGTGCTTTCAATTCTATTTTTTGCCCATGCTCATCGGTTCCCGTCTGAAAAAAGACATCGTATCCCTCTTTTCTCTTAAATCTCGCGATACTGTCCGCCAGCACAATCTCATAACTGTTTCCGATATGAGGTTTACCCGATGTATAGGCAATGGCCGTTGTAATATAATATGGTCCTTTACTCATTATGTCTTCCTTTCATTACAGCAATTTCTGCTCCCATTCCTGCAGAACGCATTCACATCTGTCCACGTCAAAATCTTCTACTGCACTCCGCAACCGTGCAAAGGAATCTTCCTGCCAGTCTTCAAAGCGGTAGCGCTTCATCCCTTCAATAATCTCATCCATCCGATCCATATCCAGATCCTCGGCTGCCATGCGGATTTCCGCAAAACAATGCAGCAGCTCCTCCATATCGATCTGCTGTTTCTCTCCTTCGTTTTCCTCCCCTTCCGCACAGAAAGGCCGTAAAACGGGCAGATACCCCCTGTACTGCTCCAACATTTCATCCGTATGGCTGCGGATAAACAGTGTGTCTCTCGCATTGCCCGCCTTTTCCAGCGCCGCCGCCTTTTCGGACAGCGAGATTGCGCCGATCTGCTTGGAAGAACTCTTCAGCGCATGCACCTCAATCGTAAAGCCCGGCCAGTCATTGGCATCCCGCAGTTCTTCGATCAGCGCTGCCTTTTTCTCAATGGAACGATAATACACCTTTAGCACTGTCCAGAACAGGCTTTCACCGCCCAGAAACTTCAGGGCATATGCCACATCCAAATCACCTACCATAATATTCGTATTATCGTCTTCCTCCGGTTTTCTGGTCTGCTCCTGTGTCGTATAAACCTTCTGTATCTTTTCCACGGGAAGCCATTGCTTCACTTTCGAAATCAGCATTCGCAGTTCGATCGGTTTGGCGATAAAATCATTCATGCCTTCCTGACAGAACATCTCCTTTGTGCCTTCCACTGCATTGGCTGTCAGCGCAATAATCGGCACATCATTGTAATCGGGATGAAAACGTCGGATCAGGCGGGTCGTCTCCACACCGTCCAGCTCCGGCATCATATGATCCATAAATACAATATCATAATGATATTTGCCGATTTTATCAATAGCGATCTTACCGCTCGCCGCCACATCCACTTTCATTTTCAGCGGCTCCAGCAGTCCTTCCGCCACCGTCAGATTCACCATATTATCGTCTACGATCAGTATTTCCGCATCCGGCGCCACAAAATCAAAATCTTTTTCCATCGATTCCCCGCAGTTGAGATGGATTTCCTCCCCATTTAATATCATGGCGATATTCAGGGCGAACAGCGGTTTTCTTACAATAAAAAGATTGGGAATATCATAGTTGATATGGTCAAAAAAGTCAATCAAAAGCACAACCGTACACTCCGGATGATTCCGCGTATATTCTTCAAACGGCACGGAAAAAACAGTATGCTCAATAAACAGGAAGCATTTCCTGTCTTTCGGAAGCGCTTCCAGATCTCTTACGGAAGAAATTTCTTTGTATACCACATCCATGTTTTTAACGTCCCCGAAAAAGCGGTCTCTTACATAGGAATTGAAAAAATATCCGACTACCAGAATCGTTTCACGGTCGTTAATATGAATACACGGCCTGCCGTCCACCACATGCTGCGGCAGGGTAAAGAAAAACTTGCTGCCGACTTCATATTGACTGTCCACCCTGATTCTGCCCTGCAT
>CATLGN010000352.1 GCA_949935685.1 uncultured Lachnospiraceae bacterium
TCTGTTAAAAGCCTCCCGTACCGCTTCGGTCACTTCCGGCGTCAGACCGGCCTTTCCGATCTGGAAAACAGGCTCCAATGTGCTGGCCTGTCCTTTTAAATAGGCCCGTTGTTTGCTTGTCAATGTAATAATATCTCCTGTATTGTATGCTATTTATAATAATCAAAGGCCAGACCGTACATACGTACCGTATCCCCCTCCTGAATGCCAAGCGCCTCCAGTTCCGCCAAAATGCCATTGTCTTTCAGGAAATTCTGGAAAAACCGAAACCCTTTCTCACTCTCCAGATTTGTATAGCCCAGCATCTTTTCAATGCGGGGGCCTTCCACCACGTATTCGGCGGCAGCCTCATCGTACGTCACAGTATACGGCTCATTCTGCACGGGAATTTCTTCTTCCGGGAAATACTCCTGCGAAAAAACAACCGGTTTATCATCCATCTCGCTGAGCAGACGGCTCACATAATATAAAAGCTCCGGAAGTCCCTGTCCGCTGACCGCCGAAACCGGAAATACCCGAATACCGGCCGGTTCAAATTCCGCGCGAATCGCCGCAATCGGATCCGTGCCGTCCTGCGAAAGCGCATCAATTTTATTGGCGGCAATTACCTGCGGCCGCTCTGCCAGCGAAGCATTATATCGTTTCAGTTCCGTGTTAATCGCATATATATCGGCAATGGGATCTCTGCCCTCGGTCGATGCGGCATCAACCATATGGATAATGACCTTTGTCCGTTCGATATGCCGTAAAAATTCATGTCCGAGCCCCACGCCCTCCGAAGCTCCCTCGATCAGGCCGGGAATATCGGCGATTACAAAACTTTTGGCATCTTCCAGATCCGCTACGCCCAGATTGGGGTGCAGTGTGGTAAAGTGATAATTGGCAATCTTGGGACGTGCGTTTGTCACACGGGACAGGAGCGTGGATTTTCCGACATTCGGAAAGCCGACCAGACCTACGTCTGCGATTACCTTTAATTCCAGCAAAAGCTCCAGTTCCTGCGCCGGCTGGCCCGGCTGTGCATACTTGGGCGCCTGCATTGTGGATGTCGCATAATGCTGATTACCGTTGCCGCCTTTTCCGCCCTGTAACAGTATCTGCCGCGTATTTTCCCCCGACATATCGGCAATTACCCTGCCGCTCTCCGCTTCCCGCACAACCGTCCCGGCCGGCACCTTCAAAATAATATCTTCACCGTCCCGTCCCCGGCAGTTGCGCTTTCCGCCGTTTTGGCCGTCCATTGCCTTATATTTGCGAACATGGCGATAATCTGTCAGCGTATTCAGCCCTTCGTCGACAACAAAAACCACATCGCCGCCCCGACCGCCGTCACCGCCGTCCGGGCCGCCGTTTGGCACATATTTTTCCCGCCGGAAAGAAACGTGCCCGTCTCCGCCTTTTCCGCTTCGTACATAAATCTTAGCTCTGTCTGCAAACATAACACCAACTGCCTCCATCGTATGATTCCGGTTCCGCCTGTACGGCTTTTTATGCGAAAAAGGCTCCAAACATATGTTGTTTGAAGCCTGAAACCATTCGTATTATTGTTCTACGGGATAAACAGAAGCCTGCTTCCGGTCTCTTCCTTTTCTCTCAAATCTCAGAACGCCGTCTACCCGTGCGAATAACGTATCGTCTCCGCCTCTGCCTACGTTGACACCGGGATGAATTTTCGTGCCGCGCTGTCTGAAC
>CATLGN010000353.1 GCA_949935685.1 uncultured Lachnospiraceae bacterium
GTCAGCACCGCGATCAGAACCGCCCTGATAATTCGATTTCGTAACAGATATTCTTTCTTTTTCATTTGCTCAGTTCAGGCCGAACAGATCGGTGATCTGTCCGTAAAAAGCCTCCGCCTTTTGATCGTATTGCATCGCCTCTTCCGCTTCCTCTGCCGTCATACCGTCCTGCAGATAAGACTGGTATTCTTTTCTGCCTTCCGCCAGACAGAGCTTAAAGTAGTCTTCCAGATCCATGCGGACCTCGTAAGCGCCCTCAAAATCAAATCCACGCACCATCCGATAATCCCGTACCTGTCCGGCGCCGATGGCAACCGCTTTTCTGACATTTTCATCCTCAATCACATCCCAGTTCCCACACTCCACACCGGCCTTGCTGGCAGGCATATAAGACAACATCGACGCATATACGATGCCTTTATCCTCCGAAATCCATTTGATG
Organism: uncultured Lachnospiraceae bacterium; assembly: GCA_949935685.1. GTDB lineage: Bacteria > Bacillota > Clostridia > Lachnospirales > Lachnospiraceae > VSOB01. The sequence goes on from CATLGN010000353.1 coordinate 443, forward strand.
AAATCGGCAATTGCCCTGTTTTTCTCCTCGCCGCCGTCCAATGCCGCAATGCCGGCGCCCTGCTGAATCACAGTCTTTTCGCCGCCCCGAAACCAGGGATACGGATAGATGCCCATTGTGACCTCCGTCTCACTTCCGTCTTCTCTGTAAACCGTTTTGGGAAAATACGCCACACTGGCCAGGCTGCCCACATAGCCATACAAAGTATCCTGCCGCAGATCATCGGAGCGATATTTTTCACTGCCGCCGTAATATCCCTTCGTATAGGGAATATAATAATTCAAAAACAGCTTTCGGACATGCGCTTCGTCCAGATGAAATGTCACGCTCCCATCATCCGCTGTCTCGTAGATGGGCGAACCAAGCGCATTGCTCTGCACAATAAAATAATTGGTAAAGTTGTCAATTCCGATCAGCGCCTTGCCGTCGCCGGCCTGAGGCGTCTTTTCGTCAGTCCAGTGATAAAAAGCTTCCGCCATCTCAGCCATCGATTCCCATGTCTGCAGATCGTCGGCGGAATAGGCTCCGTTCTCCCGGAAAAACGCATCCAGCACCGTCTGATTCATGAACAGAAGTTCGGTCGACTTGGATGCCGGCATAATATACAGCGCATCGCCAAATTCCCCTTCCGCCAGAAAGTCCGCATAATAACCGTCCAGTTCTTCCGCCGTATAACAGGTGCGAAAATCCAAAAGCGCATCCTCCGATACGGCGCGAATCTCCTGCAGCATATCCCGGTACGCGAGAAACATGTCCGGCCGCTCCACCTCTCCGCCGGCGCCCTGCACGACCGACTCCACCTTTGTCGTAATGTCCTCGATGGAGCCAAGGCTTACCGCCTCCACGATAATCTGTTTTTCCTTTCCCACCGTATCGTTATACTCGGCGACAATCTCATCCAGAGCATCCTTCTGCGCGTCGTTATAATAATGCCAAAATGTAATTTTGACCGGCTCCTTAGCCTGCCCCGGCTCCTCCGCCTTTCCGCAGCCCGTCAGAAACAACCCTGCTGTCAGGCATACCGCCATACACAACCGGAGCGCTCTGCCGCCCGCCCGGCGCCATCTTCTGTCTGTCTTCATCCTGATCCTGCTTTCCATACAATCACTTACCGTTTCAGTTTATCACGAATTGATTCCGGCAACAACCGTAACTGTCAAAATATATAGCAGTCCAATAAATTTTTCAATCGGGTTCCGATCCGGGCTGTAAGTTGACAGATAAAGATAATTGATTCCTGATGATCGTT
>CATLGN010000354.1 GCA_949935685.1 uncultured Lachnospiraceae bacterium
CTCGAAGCCCTCGTATTTGCCATAGTCTTCGGCATCGAAAAACGCTATGTCGACTCCTATCGACGGTTGCTTGGCTGCAAGATTGCGGGCGATTTCAAGCAGCACTCCCACGCCGCTGCCGCCGTCTTCCCTCGTTCTGGCCTTATCCACTTTATAAAATTTCTCCCAGACGTGCGCAAGCGCCTCTCCCGGTATCGGTTCTCCCGTATTGAACACGCTCACCCGGACCGTATCCTCCGTTTTATGCAGTTTTACATGGATCACCTTTTCGCCGCCGCAATGATTCATGGCATTGCTGAAATAATTGCGGATAACCTCCTCCGTCTTATACTCGTCCGCCCACACATAACACGGCGCCTCCAGGTCCGTCCTCACCGTAATATTATTCTGGCGGATGAGTATGTCCGCAGACTGCAGAAAAGCTGTGATCATCCCCGCCAGATCAAATCGCTCCATGGCGACAATATCATTGCCGGATTCCAGTTGGTTCAGCGACAAAAGTTTCTGCACCATACCGTTCATCTTTACCGCCTCATCCATAATGACTTCGCAGTAAAATTCCCGGCTCTCCGCATCATCGTTGACGCCTTCCTTTAACCCCTCGGCATATCCCTGGATAAGCGCAATCGGCGTTTTCAGCTCATGTGACACATTAGAGAGAAATTCCTTGCGCATCTCATCGATTTGTTCCTTTTTTTCCACATCCTTCTGCAGTTCATTATTGGCCGTCTTCAATTCGGAAATCGTCCGCTCCAGCGTTTCCGAAAGTTTATTGATATTCTCGCCCAGAATGCCGATCTCGTTTTTTATGCTGCCGCGGTATTTCGTCTCAAAGTCCAGGTGAATCATTTTTTCGGATATTCCCGCGAGTTCCATAATCGGCCCGGTAATTTTTTTGGATACAAACCAGATCACCACGCTGCCGATGCACGCGGCGGCCAGTCCCGCATACGCCAGAAAACGATTGGCAATACCGACGCTTTCCATAATCCCCTCTTTCGGCGTGCGGATAATAAAGAGATTGCCCTGTTCGAGAAATCCCCACATTTCGATAAATTCCGTGTGCGTAAAAGGATCCAGCATACTGCGCAATACATAATCATCCGTCTTTTCCAGAATTTTCTCCCGGTCAGGATGCGTACCGGAAAAAAATATATTATTCAAAAGCTGCCGTTTCAAAAGGTCCGACTCATGCATCGTGGCAATCAGCATTTCCGAATCATCATCCAGCACCAGCATACTCACGTTGTATTTGCCGCAGAGTTTTAACAGTTCTATGTCAAACGTTTCCGTGTCAAAGCTGCCGTCGGCAAAAGCCTGGTTCAGCCTGCCATAGACGGCCGTCAACGCCTTTTGCTTCTTATTCATATAGTAACTTTCCAGAAAGGTATTGTTGATAAACCAGCAGCAGAGTATGGTGGCGGCCATCAGACCGATAAAGACAAGCGCAAACTGTTTTTTTATGGAATGCTTCATATTCTTTCCTTTCCCGCGTCACAGGCGCAGCGTGTCCCATACCGAAGAACGCGTCCGCTCCCGCCACCTGCGCAGCAAATACGCCCGGTATTCAATCTGCGCCTCGCCAAACACTTCCAGTACGGCATTGAGATTTCCCGCATGGATACAGCCGATTTGCAGTAAAATGTCACAATAGGCAAATCCTTCCGCCCCCGCCTCCGTCAC
>CATLGN010000355.1 GCA_949935685.1 uncultured Lachnospiraceae bacterium
TAAACATTTTGCAAAGTGGAATCGGAAGCTGGTAAATCAGGCGGCCAATGCCAAGCTCACTGTAAGCGATAATGTTTCTCTCGCTGAAAAATATCTTCCCCACGTCCAGAGCCATCTTCGCCTCCTTATAGGAGCGGCTCACCTCTTTGATCTCTCCGATAATTGTACCATAAGCGATATGTACATTTCCAATGCCTTCTTTTTCCAGACAGGCCACGATCTCTTCCGAACGCCTGTCAATCTCGGGATTGCCATCCCCTTCCGCAATCTCCTTGACTACGATCACATTGTTTTCATCGACGGCCGTCACAAAATCACGGCCCGAATTTTCCTTATGACTGCGGATAATCTCCAAAGCGTTGCTGTCTTTCCCGTTCTCCGCCTCGACCACAATCACAACCCGTCTGACATCCGTGGGAATATGCAGTTTCTTGGAACGACTGTATATATCCACTAACAGCAGATTATCCAGCAACAGGTTTTTGATAAAGTTATCCTTGTCAAACCGTTCTTTATAGGCCGTCAGCAGGTTCTGGATCTGAAAGGCTACCATCTTGCCCACCATATACAAATCCTCTCCCGCGCCTCCCGCGACCAGTATGTACTCCAACTGCTGTTCATCGTATATCTTAAAAAACTGACATCCCTGGATCTCCTGGCTGTCCGCCGGAGAACTGACAAACTCCAGCGCCGGCTTTTCAAACTCACTCATATTGTCCGATGTGGCCGCCACCGCTTTTCCGTCCGTATCGATCACGCTGAACTCCACCCGCGAGATCGCTTTCAACCCTTCGATCGTATTCTGTAAAATCTGATTCGATATCATTTCCCCACTCCTTTACCGTGAAAATACGCATACTCCCCTGTCAGAAGTACACATTCACTGCAGATTATTATGCATTCTGCATAACCTGACTTCCAAAGCTCCCGAAACAAATTTCGGATTCTCTGTCACCCTGTTTCATTTTAATATAAATCCACAAATAAATCTACAGGTAATCCGGCAAATTTTATGCATTATTTATGTTTTTCCTGATTTTCTCATTTTTTCGCCTTCGGCAACCTGCACAATCCTATGATGTGCAAAAAGACGGAATGCTATTTTTCCGTCTTTTCCTGGTTCTCATAACGATGCACTTTTCTGCGAAACAATTTCCTCTGCAGTTTTTTAAACAACCGGTCTGTCTTTTTTCCTTCCGTTTGAAAAACAGAATATCCTTTCCGCAGGCCAACCCATATGTCCGCATTGATCATTTTTCTGTTTTCATAAATAAAAGCCTCCTGCAGCGGATAGGAGAGACGGGCCAGTATGACGTCCGGCGCCTTGTCGTTGATGTCGTTGATCACCGTGTCAGTATTGATGCCGGCATCCGCCTGTATGATATAGCGGCCTGCAATCTGCTGCGTACCCTGCCGCCGTTCCAGTTCTTCTTCCAGCGCCGCCGCATCGGCTCCGTCATCCGACAGAAGATACAGGGTATGCTTCTCCCGTATTGCCTTATTGAGCAGTTCATGAATAAAGCTGTTGTTCTCAGCCTCTTTGAGGCGATTGCGGGCCGTAATCCCGGCGGCACGCAGAATATCCGCATCATGATATTCCAGAATATCCATCGCTTCCAGCCATTGTTTCTGCTGTGCATCCCCCTCTGCCCGCATGAGTATTTTTGCAGAAACAC
>CATLGN010000356.1 GCA_949935685.1 uncultured Lachnospiraceae bacterium
ATTATACTCCGCAAAAATTTTCTGGTATGTCATCATCAGCCGGGCCTGTCCGATGGCGGCGCAGGCCTGTTTTACCGCAATGTGATTTTCGCCGTGTTCCCGGTTAATATCCCTGATATGTACCGCTTTTCGTCCGGCCGCAATCGCGCCCGAGCTGACAAGCACCACATCCTTTCCCTGATTCCGCAGATTGCACAATTCCCGGATCAATACTTCCATGCGGATATAATCCAGATCACCCGTCTCCGGGTGCTGCAGGGAAGACGAGCCGATTTTGACGACAATCCTTTTTTTATCTCTGATTCTTGCTCTGACTGTATCGTTCACTGTTCTTTTCCTCCTGTTATTGCCCCGCCGTATTCTCTGTCACCGGCGGAAAGGGCGCGAACCGTGCGGCTATGGCTTCGGCCACGCGCAGGCCGTCCATCGCCGCAGACGTAATGCCGCCTGCATATCCCGCACCCTCGCCGCAGGGATAAAGCCCCTGCAGGCTGCTCTGGTATGTCTGATCCCGCATGACCCGTACCGGGGAAGACGTTCGGCTTTCCACGGCGGATACGAGTGTATCGCCCGCCGCAAATCCCGGTATCATATGCGAAAACTGTTCCATGCCGTCCAGAAACGCCTCTGTCATTTCCGCAGGCAGGATCTCCGTAATATCGGTAAACACATACGCCCCTTTATGGCAGGGCTGCAAAATCTGACGGTTTTTGTCGAAAACGATTTCGCTGCTATTTTCGGGCGTTATGCAGGAAGTGTTGCATTTGCCTGTCCGCTCTGTGCGGACATTTTCTTTTGTCCGCCCCTCGAAGACATTTTGAAAATCCCGAAGGCGCTGCACCGGTATGCTGCCGCCGCCGGCCGCATATGCCGCTTCTTCCAGCTTTCGTTGAAAGGCCATGCCCGCCAGCGGATGCGACGACGAAAAATCGCTTTTTTTCACAGAGACAATAATCGCGCTGTTTGCATTTGCGCCGTCTCTGGCATGATAACTCATGCCGTTGACAGCCAGTCTGCCCGGCTCGGAAGACGCGTTGACCACATAACCGCCGGGACACATGCAAAAGGAATACACCCCTCTGCCGTTTGCCGCTTTCGCCGTCACTTTATAAGCCGCCGCCTGCAGCGGCGCCGGATCTGCGCGGCCATACTGCGACAGATTGATGTCCGCCTGCCGGTGTTCCACCCGGAAACCGGCCGCAAACTCTTTTGCCTCCATCTCCAGTCCCCTGTCATAGAGCATCTGAAACGTGTCCCTTGCACTGTGTCCCGTGGCAAGCACCGCCGTTTCACAGGGAAGCGTTTCCCCGTCGTTTATGACAATTCCGGTCAGATGTCCGTTCTCTGACAGAATATCCGTCACTTTGGCTCCGAAACGGACGCTGCCGCCCAGCTCCTCGATCTGTCTCCTCATATTTTTTACAATGTCAACCAATGCGTCAGTACCGATATGCGGTTTGCTCTCATATAAAACGGACGCATCCGCGCCCGCCTCCACAAACAGCCGCAGCACTTCCCGGTTCCGGCCGTCCTTATCTTTCACAAGCGTATTTAACTTCCCGTCGGAAAATGTCCCCGCTCCGCCCTCTCCGAACTGAACGTTCGATTCCGCATTCAGTATCCCGGTATGCCAGAACGCTTCCACATCCG
>CATLGN010000357.1 GCA_949935685.1 uncultured Lachnospiraceae bacterium
ATAAGACCAATGACAACGTTATGCCGATTCTTTTCCAGGAAGATCAGGCCGGTTATCTGGCAGGTTATGCGTGCGTAAAGGACGGTTATACGAAACTGGGCTTTATGGGCGGTATGGCAGTTCCGGCGGTTATCCGTTACGGTTACGGATTCGTACAGGGCGCGGATGCGGCAGCGCAGGAAATGGGCGTTGACGTAGAGATTATGTATAATTACACAGGCGCATTTGCGGCGACGCCGGAGGCGCAGGCAATGGCGGCAAGCTGGTATCAGAACGGTACGGAAGTGGTATTCGGCTGCGGCGGCGCGGTAGGAAACTCTGTAATGGCGGCTGCGGAGGAAGCGGGCGCAAAATTTGTAGGCGTTGACGTTGACCAGTCTCCGGAGTCGGAAACGGTTATCACATCTGCCATGAAAGAATTAAGCAATTCCGTATATGAAGGTGTGAAGCAGTTCTATGCAGGCTCTTTCCCGGGCGGCAGCACAAGCGTATTTGCTGCTGAAAATGACGGCGTAGGGCTTCCTATGGAAACTTCCAAGTTTGAGACATTCTCTCAGGCTGATTATGACGCGCTGTTTGCGAAAATGTCGGGCGGCGAGATCACAATTCAGAACGGTACGGAAGACAGCACGACGGCAGATCTGACACTGGCTAAGACAAAGGTGAACTTTGTAGAGTAATCGGGACAGATTTTGAAAAGGACAGGGGTGCTTTTGGGCGCCCCTGTTTTGCATAACGGAAAATAATTCATGGTTTTCTGCTGTGTGACGAAGGGGGTAAAGGATGGACTATGTAATCGAAATGCTGAATATAACGAAGGAGTTTCCCGGCATTATAGCCAACGATGACATTACGCTGCGTGTGAAACAGGGGGAAATCCATGCGTTACTGGGGGAGAACGGGGCCGGAAAGTCCACATTGATGAGTGTGCTTTTCGGATTGTATCAGCCGGAGAAGGGTGTTATTAAAGTAAAGGGAAAAGAGACGGCCATCAAAGGGCCTCTGGATGCCAATGCGTTGGGCATCGGTATGGTGCACCAACATTTTAAACTGGTTCATAATTTTACCGTACTGCAGAATATCGTATTGGGAATCGAAACGGTAAAGGGTGGCGTCATTCAGATGGCGGACGCCAGAGCCAGAGTGATGGCGCTGAGCGAGAAGTACAATTTGCTCGTGGATCCGGATGCGCTGATTTCGGATATTACCGTGGGGATGCAGCAAAGGGTGGAAATATTGAAAATGCTCTATCGGGATAACGATATTCTGATCTTTGACGAACCCACGGCGGTTCTGACACCGCAGGAGATTGACGAGCTGATGCGGATTATGAAAGATCTGACGGCTGAAGGGAAGTCTATTTTGTTTATCACGCATAAGCTGAATGAGATTAAGGCGGTGGCAGACAGATGCACCGTACTGCGCCGGGGCAGGTATATCGGAACAATCGATGTGGCCGACACGGACAAGGAAACGATGTCGGAGATGATGGTTGGACGCAAGGTCAATCTGACGGTGGAAAAATCCGAATCCAAACCGGAGGATGTGGTATTGGAGGTCAGGGACGTCTGTGTGAAGTCCATGCGGGAAGGACACGCGCAGAATGTTGTCGATCATGTGA
>CATLGN010000358.1 GCA_949935685.1 uncultured Lachnospiraceae bacterium
AATCAGTTAAACCGCATCAAACTGATGCTTTCGACCGCACAGAAAAACCTCAAAAAAGAGCGGCGGAAATGAAAGAAAAAACGGCGGAATAACATCCCCCGTTTTCAGCAGTTTCCCACATATACGTAATCCAGATACCGGCCGGCCGTCTCTGCCAGCCGGTATATTGTTTTCACATCCGTGGCCGCCCGGTCCGTCATCCGATGACGCGGAAAAAAACGGGTGACGTGGAGCGGGATGTTCCGGTCGAGCGAGGCGATCCACCGGGCTTCTTCCTCCATTTCCGCCGGACTGTCATTTTCATCCGGTACGATCAGCGTCGTCAGTTCCATATGACAGTCCGCCTGCGCCCGGCTGATAAAGGCTTTCACCGTTTCCAGACTGCCGCCCAGCCGCCGGTAATACGCATCCCGGAACCCCTTCAGATCGATATTCATCGCATCAATATATGGTAGCAGTTCTTCCAAAACTTCCAGGGAAGCCGTCCCATTGCTGACGAGCACAGTCTCCATCCCCTGCTCTTTGACCAGTCTGGCCGTATCGCGCACATATTCCCATCCGACCAGCGGTTCGTTATAGGTAAACGCCAGACCGATATTGCCTGCCTTACGATACAGCAGCGCTTTCTCCGCCAATTCTTCGGGCGTCAGAAATGTCCACCCGGGCATCTGCTGTTTCTGTATCCCGGATACCGCGGCAATCTCGTGATTCTGACAGAACGGACACCGCAGATTACAGCCATAGCTGCCCACAGACAATACGGCATGCCCCGGCCGAAACCGTTTCAGCGGCTTCTTCTCGATCGGGTCCAGCGCCAGAGCCGTAATCCTCCCATAATTTTCACATACAATCGTTCCGTTTTCATTCCGGCGCGCCATGCAGAGCCCCCGTTGTCCCGGCTCCAGCGCGCAGTGATGCATGCATGCCTGACAGACTGCTTTCATATACGCCTCCCTAATGCCGGACAACCTCGAATCGTTCCAGCTCCACGTCTTCCCATTCGCCAATGCCCGCTTTCCGTCTGGCTATGGCAATCTGTTCCGCCACCGTATCCACGCCCTCCAGATTGGGGAGCAGCAGCCCGCGCTTTGCCCCTTTTGTCACAATAACGCCATACCGCCTGACATCCAGATCAGCCGCGGAGGCCACCCGCTCTGTCTGCCCGAGCACATCCACACTGATGACAAGCCGCTCCAGTTCTTCGGCCGTTATCGGAGAAAAACGCGGATCGCGGGTGGAAGCACTGACCGCATTGCAGATAATCTCCTCCGCAATGGATGCCTGCGCTGCCTGTATCGTCCCGATACACCCCCGGAGCCGGCCATCCTCCTTGATGGAGACAAAGACACCGGCTTTTCGATCATACAGTTCCGACGGCAGCCCTTCCGGCACTTCGATCACGCGCCCGGTTCTCACATAATCCGCAATCGTCCGACGCGCGAGCTGCACCCAGGCATCTTCCGCCTCCCGCCGACGCGCAAGACGCATTCGTTCTTCCTCCTCATACTGCGCCAGAAAATGGCGTTCGGGCGCACTGCCCGTTACCCGGCAGGCGCAGACGCCGTATCCGACGCCAAACGGACCTTCATACGAAAGCCGCTCCGTCTGCACCTCCA
>CATLGN010000359.1 GCA_949935685.1 uncultured Lachnospiraceae bacterium
ATTAAATATGTCACATTCCGCTGTACGCGCGGCGAGATTTTTTCGGAACCGTTCCAGAGTCCGAGCGACGAAGAAGAATAACGGCTATGGTATACGAAGAAACAGTGGCGTATCTTCTGGATATTCCGAAGTTTACGAAAAAAAACACGTTAGAGGACACAAAATCCTTTTTGCATCGTCTGGGAAATCCGGGATGCGGAAAAACTGTGATACATATTGCAGGCACAAACGGGAAAGGCTCCGTTTGTGCCTATTTATCGTCTGTTTTGCGGAAAGCCGGGTATCGTGTGGGGATGTTTACCTCGCCGCATCTTGTGTCAATGTGCGAGCGATTCCGTATCAACGGGGAAATGATCAGCGAAAATGATTTTGCAGACTGTTTTGCACAGGTCAGGGAGAGGCTTGACGAGGATGCTGCCTCCGGTGCATATCATCCGTCGTTTTTTGAAATGCTGTTTTTTATGGCGATGGTGTATTTTGAAGCGCGGCAGGCGGACGTTATTTTGCTGGAGACGGGACTGGGCGGGCGACTGGATGCGACAAATTCCGTCAGCAAAAAAGAACTCTGTATCATAACCGAAATCGGCTATGACCATATGGAATATCTTGGCGGCAGCCTTGCGGAAATTGCGGGAGAAAAAGCGGGAATCCTGCAAAAAGATGTACCGCTTGTTTTCTGGGACGGAAAAAAAGAGGCTTCGGAAATCATTGTGCAGCAGGCGAAAATGCGGGGCTGTCCTGTTGCAGCCGTGTCGAAAAGGGACATACGAAATTTTGAGATTCATAAAAAATTCATTGATTTTTCGTTTGAGACCGGATATTATGGATATATTAGGTGTTCACTTACCACGTATGCGCCCTATCAGGCGATGAATGCGGCGCTTGTTTTATCTGCTCTGGATATGCTGCACGACATACTTCCCGTGGATCGGACGGCAATTACTGCCGGCTTGAAAGAGGCGAGGTGGGAAGGCAGGATGGAGGAAATCCTTCCGGATGTGATTGTAGACGGCGCGCATAACCGGGACGGCGTTCAGGCGTTGCTGGATGCGGTGCGGGCAGACAACTGTACGGGCAGACGGTTTCTGCTTTTTTCTGCTGTTATGGATAAACAGTATGAGAAAATGGCGGAGATGCTGACCGATTGCCGGTTATTCGACGGTATTTATATAACGGAATTAAAGAATACAAGAGGTGTTTCCCGTCGGCTGCTGGAACGCGCTTTTGGGGCCGGCGGGCCGGCCGGTAGCTTTGCGGATGCCGGTCAGGCGCTGGAGACAATATTGCAAAGCAGACTGCCGGGGGACCGGATTTATATTGCGGGGTCTCTGTATCTGGCGGGTGAGATCAAATATTATATCGAAAAGAGCCGTATTATATAGAGGAACAGTTATGATCAATTTTGAAGAAGAATTAAAAAAATTCCATCCGAGTCTGGAGGTTGAAGACGCGGAAGATGCCATATATAATCAGGATCTTACGGATGTGGCGGATGTTTTGATCGGAATGATAAAGGAAGTTAAAGACGACGTATTGGAATAGAGGTACTGCATGAGATGTTATAATTGCGGATGCCAGTTATCGGAAAAAGATTTCTGTA
>CATLGN010000360.1 GCA_949935685.1 uncultured Lachnospiraceae bacterium
CCAAACAAAAATGCACGGTACTCGGGGATATTGGCTGTTATACCCTTGGAGCAGTCGCGCCGCTGAACGCGATGGAAATGACGCTCTGCATGGGAGCTTCCATAAGTTCCATCCATGGATTTAACAAAGCGCTTGGAGAAGAGAGCGAGAAAAAGACGGTGGCGGTTATCGGCGATTCCACCTTTATGCATTCCGGCATGACAGGTCTTGCCAATATCGCGTACAACCAGAGCAATTCCACGGTGATTATTCTGGATAATTCGATTACGGGAATGACGGGACATCAGCAGAACCCGACGACAGGCTACAATATCAAAGGCGATCCGGCAGGAAAGATTGATCTGGAAAGCCTGTGCCGTTCCATGGGATTTTCCCGCGTTGCGGTGGTGGATCCCTATCAGCTGGACGAATGCGACCGGGTGATACGGGAAGAGCTTGCGGCAAAAGAGCCGTCTGTCATCATCAGCAGACGTCCCTGTGCACTGTTAAAATATGTAAAGCACAATCCTCCTCTTTTTGTAAAAGAAGAGAATTGCGTGGGCTGTAAATCCTGTATGCGCCTGGGATGCCCTGCGATCAGTATGAAAGACAAAAAAGCCGTCATTGACGGCACGCAGTGCGTCGGCTGCAAGGTCTGCCAGCAATTATGCAAGTTTGATGCATTACAGTCGGGGGAGGTATAAAAATGACAAAGAATATTATGATTGTCGGCGTAGGCGGACAAGGTTCCCTGCTTGCCAGCAAACTTTTGGGGCATCTGCTTTTGTCGGAAGGATATGATGTGAAAGTGTCCGAAGTGCACGGTATGAGCCAGCGCGGCGGAAGCGTAGTCACGTATGTAAGATTCGGGGAAAAAGTATATTCTCCGATTATAGATAAAGGGGAAGCAGATGTGATTGTTTCCTTTGAAAAATTAGAAGCTGCCCGTTATGTGGAATATCTGAAAAAAGGCGGGAAAATCGTGGTAAATACGCAGGAGATCGATCCGATGCCTGTGATTACGGGAGCGGCGTTATATCCCGAGCATTTGATCGAAAAAATGCAGTCGCTTTCCATACAGGTAGACGCTATGGACTGTCTGACGCTTGCCAATGAGGCGGGGTCTTCCAAGGCGGTCAATCTTGTGCTGATGGGACGTTTATCGAGATATTTTGATATTCCGATTGAAAAATGGCAGAAGGCGATCGACGCATGCGTGCCCGCCAAATTTGCGGAAATGAACCAGAAGGCATTTTTATTGGGACGCGGAGACGAATAAGCGATTTTATAGAAAAGGGTCTGCCGTTTATATCGAGAAAAGAACAGAGGAAGGATTGAAAAACATGAAAAATTATTATCAGCCGGAAATCGAAACCATGCCGGTAGAACAGCTTCAGGCGCTTCAGAGTGAAAGACTGGTAAAACAGGTGCAGTTTGTGTATGACAATGTCAAGTTTTATCATGACAAGATGCAGGAAGCGGGCGTAACGCCGGAAGACATAAAGGGAATTGGCGATTTGCACAAACTTCCGTTTATTACCAAAGACGATCTTCGCGATCAGTATCCTTACGGACTGTTGGGCGTGCCGCTTTCCGACTGTG
>CATLGN010000361.1 GCA_949935685.1 uncultured Lachnospiraceae bacterium
TTTGAAAACGACGGCGAACCGGAGTTTTATATGGGAAGCGCGGACTGGATGCCGCGAAATCTGGAGCGCCGTGTGGAAATCCTCTTTCCAATTGAGAAAGAGGAATTGAAGCAGAAAGTGATGCACATACTGGATATGCAGTTAAAAGACAATGTCAAGGCGAACGTGCTCACAAAAGATAACACATACGAAAAAGTGGACGGGCGGGGGAAAGAACGGCTGGATTCCCAGGAGGCATTCTGTCAGGAAGCCATGGAACGGGCTGCCGGAAGGGAGGAGGCCTACCACAGCCGCATCTTTATCCCGGAAATCCATATCGGGGAACAGCAGGAAGAATAATACAGGAAAGAGTATGAAATGGAAACAAAGAACGCAACAGGGCGGAAAGAAAGACAGATTGTACTGGCATCGGCGTCGCCGCGGCGCAGAGAGTTACTGGCGCTGATGGGCCTGACATTTCAGGTTCTGCCGAGTGAAAAAGAGGAGATTGTAACGGGCGATAGCCCGGAAGAAATTGTGAAAAATCTCTCGTTTCAGAAAGCGGAGGACGTGACTGTCCGGCTGTCCCGGACAGCGCGGGAAGACGGGCAGGAGCCGGATGTGATCGTAATCGGCTCCGATACGATCGTGGTCTGCGACGGTGACGTGATGGGAAAGCCGCATACGGAGGAAGAAGCCTTTGCCATGCTGCAGCGGCTGCAGGGAAGAAGCCACGTCGTCTATACCGGTGTCACGGTAATGAGCCGGGAGAACAATAAAATAACACATGATACGTTTGCAAAAAGCGCCGTTGTGACGGTACATGCCATGGATGATGCGGAGATCCGCGCCTATATTGCAAAGGGGGAATCCATGGACAAAGCCGGCGCTTACGGCATACAGGGCAGCTTTGCCGTATTTGTGGACAGCGTGGAGGGCGAGTACAACACCGTGCTCGGGCTGCCGGTTGCCGCACTGTATCAGGCGTTAAAACGGTTTTTGTAGAAGGAGATGCATATGAAAAGAGCGGTTGTTTTTGATCTGGACGGGACGCTTTCGGATTCCATTGTATCCATTGCCTACTGCGCCAATCGGGCGCTGGAGGCGTTCGGGCTGCAGCCCTTCGCGGTTGACCGGTACCGGTATTTCGTCGGCGACGGTGCGGCGGAGCTGATCCGGCGTACGCTGCGGGCGCAGGAACGGGACCGGACGGATCTGTATGACAGTGTGAAGGCGGAATATGATAAACTGTTTGCGGTAGACTGTATGTATCAGGTCAAACCCTACCGCGGCATTCCGGAGCTGCTGGAAGAGTTGAAAAAGCGCCGGGTGCGGGTTACGGTGCTCTCCAATAAGCCCCACCCGAACACATGCAAGGTGATTCACGATCTGTTTGGAGACGATATATTCGACGTGGTACAGGGACAGACGCCGGAGATCGAGAAAAAGCCCAGTCCTGACGGCGTATATCTCCTAGCGGAAAAACTGGACATTCCGGTGTCGGATATGCTCTATGTGGGCGATACCAATACGGATATGCAGACCGGAAAAAATGCGGGCGCTTTTACGGTCGGTGTGTTATGGGGATTTCGCGACCGGG